>CAIXBE010000632.1 GCA_903917595.1 uncultured Rhodobacterales bacterium | reverse complement strand
CGGCGATAATTGTCTTGAAGTTCATGGTCGTCTCCTTGGTTGGTTTTTCCGTCTTTTCAGGCGACGGATTTCAGGAATTGTTTCAGTCGTTCGGATTTCGGCGCGCCGAAAAGCTGGTCAGGCGGGCCTTGTTCTTCGATCAGCCCGTTGTGCAGATAGATCACATGGCTTGCGACTTCACGGGCAAACTTCATCTCGTGCGTAACAAGGATCATGGTGCGACCCTCATCCGCCAGACCACGGATCACCTGCAGCACCTCGCCCACCAGTTCAGGGTCAAGGGCGCTTGTGGGTTCGTCGAACAGCATTGCCTTGGGTTCCATGCACAAGGCCCGCGCTATGGCCGCGCGCTGCTGCTGGCCCCCGGACATGAAGTTCGGATAGGCGCCTTCCTTTTCGGCCAGACCGACCCGCTCCAGCAATTTGCGGGCGCGTGCGACGGCCACGTCCTTCGGCACCTTCATCACATGGACCGGCACTTCGATCAGGTTTTCCAGCACCGTCCGGTGGGTCCAGAGGTTGAAGCTTTGAAACACCATCCCCAGACTTTGCCGGATCCGCTCCAACTGCTTGCGGTCGGACGACGAGCCGTCGGCCCGCATTTCGACCGCTTCGCCCGCCACGGTGATTTCCCCCGAAGACGGCGTTTCCAGAAAGTTGATGCAGCGCAGCATGGTCGACTTGCCCGACCCGGAACCGCCGATGATCGCCACCACATCGCCTTCGCGGGCGTCCAACGACACGCCTTTCAGGACGTGATGCGCACCAAAGCTTTTGTGCAGGTCGTTGACCCGGATCGCCTCGGGTCTGGCTGTAGCTGGCTCTGCCATGTCGTCCCCCTGTTACCTGCATTGGAACGCGCAAATTCCGGGCTTGCAAGCATTTCCTTTACGGCACCGCCTCGGCATCGCTGCTTGAAGGGGGAACGGCGCTCGTCTAATCAGGGATCAGGAAACGAGGGCCGACATGCGCATCCTGATCACCAATGACGACGGCATCAACGCGCCGGGGCTTGAGGTTCTGACCGAGATCGCGGCGGAGATCGCCGGGCCGGGGGGTGAGGTCTGGACCGTCGCCCCCGCGTTCGAACAATCGGGCGTCGGCCATTGCATCAGCTATACCCACCCGATGATGATAGCCGAGCTGGGGCCAAGACGCTTTGCCGCCGAAGGGTCTCCGGCCGATTGCGTGCTGGCCGCGATTTACGACGTGTTGGATGGCGCCAAGCCAGACCTTGTGCTGTCGGGCGTCAACCGGGGCAACAACGCGGCCGAGAATGTGCTCTACTCCGGCACAATCGGCGGCGCGATGGAGGCGGCGCTGCAAGGCGTGCCCGCCATCGCCCTGTCGCAGTTCTTTGGCCCGGAAAATGCGCGGCTGGCCGATCCTTTCGAGTCCGCACGGGTGCATGGTGCAAATGTCGTGCGCGCGCTTCTGGACAAGGGCCTGTGGACCGCTGATGACTACCGCGTGTTTTACAACGTCAACTTCCCGCCCCTGCCCGCCGCTACGACGCGCGGGATCAAGGTCGCCCCGCAGGGCTTCCGCCGCGATACGGCATTCAGCGTCGAGCCGCACCAGTCGCCCTCGGGCCGCAAGTTCCTTTGGATCAAGGGCGGCCCCCAGCACACGCCCACCCTGCCCGGGTCAGACGCCGCCGTGAACCTTGACGGCTTCATCTCGGTGACGCCCATGCGCGCCGACCTGACCGCGCATGACCTTCTGGCCGACCTTGAGGCCCGGTTGAGATGACACGTGCCCCGGAGGACCAGCCGCTGACCTCCGACGAGCTTGCCGAACGCAAGATGCGCTTTCTGTTTTCCCTCCGCTCCCGTGGCGTGACCGATGCCCGCGTCCTGACCGCGATGGAAAAGGTCGACCGCGGCCTGTTCGTGCGCGGCACCTTTGCCGACCGCGCTTATGAGGACATGCCGCTGCCCATCGCCTGTGGCCAGACGATCAGTCAGCCTTCCGTGGTGGGGCTGATGACGCAGGCGCTGCAAGTGAACCCGCGCGATACCGTGCTGGAGGTGGGCACCGGGTCAGGCTATCAGGCCGCGATCCTGGCCCAGCTTGCGCGCCGGGTTTATACCGTCGACCGCTACCGCCGCCTCGTGCGCGAGGCCTCGGGCCTGTTCCTGCAGCTGGATCTGGCCAACATCACTGCGATTGCCGCCGACGGGTCGTTCGGGCTGCCCGATCAGGCGCCCTTTGACCGTATCATCGTGACCGCCGCCGCCGAAGACCCGCCCGGCCCCTTGCTGGCACAGTTGAAACCGGGTGGCATCATGGTGGTGCCGGTCGGCCAGTCCGACACGGTGCAAAGTCTGATCAAGGTGGTGCGCACCGAACGCGGCTTTGACTATGAAGAACTTCGCCCGGTGCGGTTTGTGCCTCTGGTCGAAGGCCTCGGCGCCGAGTAACATGTGCAGCCAGAACCCGGGGGTTTCACCCGGGCAGTGTTGAAAAGGGCAGATTGCCATGCAGAAGACCACGCCCCGCCCGTTGCGGCTGACCATGACCCTGTGTGCCAGCGCACTGGCCTTGTCGGCCTGCGTGAACACCAGCAATCTGGACTGGGACCTGCGCGGCAACGGTGGCGACACCTCGGATGCGGCACGGCAGGCGACGGCGGCGGTGCCGGTGGCAGACGCCAATGGCATCCTGTCCTATCCCGACTATCAGCTTGCAAAGGCCCGGCGCGGTGACACGGTCGCGGCCATGGCCAGCCGCCTTGGTCTGAACGGCGAAGACCTGGCCCGCGCCAACGCGCTGCGCGTCACCGACCCCCTACGCGAGGGCGAGCTTTTGTTGCTGCCCGGGCGCATTGCTGCGGCCCCCCAGCCAGGACTGCCCAGCAGCGGCGGGTCGGTCGATATCTCTGCCATCGCCACCACGGCACTGGATGCGGCAGGCCCAACGGCAACCGCTCCGGCCGCATCGAAGCCCGCCCCCGGCCAGCCCCTGACCCACCGCGTCGCCCGGGGCGAGACCGCCTTTACCATAGCCCGCAGCTACAACGTTTCCGCCAAGGCGCTGGCCGACTGGAACCAGCTTGATGCCGACATGTCAGTGCGCGAAGGTCAGACCCTGATCATCCCGATCGCAACCGCAGCTGCGCCCGATCCCGAACCGGTCCCGACCCCGCCCGGTGCAGGCTCACCCACGCCGGAACCGCCCTCGGCCTCCAAGCCCCTGCCGGACGAGGACACCGAAGCCGCTGCCACCAAGCCCAAGGATACCCCCGCCTCGCCCGATCTGGGGACCGATGCCTCGGCGGCCTCGGCGGCGAAATTCGCCATGCCGGTGCAGGGCAAGATCATCCGTGGCTATGACAGGAAATCCAATCAGGGCGTCGACATCGCCGCTGCAGCTGGCACCCAGGTTGTGGCCGCCGAAGCCGGGTCGGTCACCGTGATCTCGGCCGATACCAACGGCAAGGGCATCGTGATCCTGCGCCATGAAGGCAACCTGCTGACCGTCTATGTCGGCGTCAGTGACGTTTCGGTGGCAAAGGGTGCAAAGGTCAAGCGCGGGCAGGCCATCGGCAAGATCGCGGCAGGCGACCCGGCCTTCCTGCATTTCGAGGTGCGCAACACCTCGAAGGAAAGTTTCGACCCGATGACCTATCTGCAGTAGCCCTAAACCGGAATTTTTGAAAATTCCGGACCGGAGCCTTTGAAGGCTCCGAGCCGATTTCTTCAAAGAAATCGGGGGTACGCGTCGGAAGGATCAGTCGTCCAGCCGCGACAGCAGCACCTTGTCGATGCGCCGCCCGTCAAGGTCGATCACCTCGAACCGGTAACCTTCGGCGCGGAAGCTGGCGCCAAGGTCCGGGAGATGCCCCATCTGGTGCAGGACCAGCCCGGCCACCGTGTCATATTCCCCTGCCATCCCGCGCGGCAGGCCGAACTTGTCGCAAAACTCATCCACCGGCATCCAGCCCGCAATCAGATGAGAGCCGTCCTCGCGCTGAACCATCGCCGGCTCGTCGCTGTCGCTGGCAGCAACCGCACCGATGATGGCCTCCAGCACGTCGCCGGTGGTAATGATGCCTTCGAAATGGCCATATTCATCATAGACCAGCGCAAGGTGGTGGTCCGACTTGTGCAGCACGACCAGCACATCCAGCGCTTCTGCCTGATCCGATACCACCGGCACCTCGCGCAACAGCGCTTTCAGGTTCAGCGTCTCACGCCGCGATACTGCCTGAAACGTGTCAGTCAGCAGGACGATCCCCACCACATCGCCATTGGCATCGGCAACCGGCATCCGGGGGCGGGCGACCTTGCGCACTGCTGCCACCGCCTCGACTCCGGTCGCCTCCAGCGGCAGCATGTCGATCTCGTGGCGCGGCGTCATCAGCGCCCGCGCGGTGCGGTCCGACAGGCGCATGACGCCGGCCATCATCTCGCGTTCCTCGGTCTCCAGCACGCCGCCTTCATGCGCTTCGGCCAGCAGGACATGGACCTCTTCCTCGGTCACCCGGTTTTCCGATGCACCGCGCTGGCCAAGCAGGAACAGCACCGCCTTGCCCGACCGGTCCAGCAGCCAGACGATCGGCGCGCCGATAATGGCCAGAAAGGTCATCGCCGGGGCCATGCGGATCGCGACAGCCTCGGGGTTACGCAGGGCCAGCTGCTTTGGCACCAGCTCACCGATGATCAGGCTGAAATAGGTAATGGCCAGCACCACCCCGCCGACCCCCAGCGTCGCCGCCCAGTCGCCCGGCACCCCGACGCTGACCAGCCAGCCTTCCAGCCGCAGGCCCAGCGTGGCCCCCGAGAGCGCGCCGGACAAAACCCCAACCGCCGTGATCCCGATCTGCACCGTGGACAGGAATTTCCCCGGGTTTTCGCCCAGGCGCAGCGCCATGCGCGCGCCCCGGCTTTTGGCCTCCAGCGTTTTCAACCGCCCCGGGCGGGCGCTGACGATTGCAAGTTCCGACATGGCCAATACGCCGTTGACGACAATCAGGGCCAGAATAACCAGAATTTCAGTGATCATGATGATTTTGCCCTAAGGCGTGACGCCTTGAAGTGCAAGTGAAGATCACATGTCAGGCATGGATCAGGGTGCGATCCGCACCCCTTCGCGCGCCGCAAGGTCGCAAAAGAACTGCCAGGCCACCCGTCCGGACCGTGACCCCCGCGTCGCCTGCCATTCCACCGCCTCGGCCTGCAGCCGGTCGTCGGGCACCGTGACCCCATGCGCCGCCGCATAGCCCCGGATCATGTCGAAATATTCGTCCTGCGTGCAGGGATGGAACCCCAGCCAGAGCCCGAACCGGTCCGACAGAGATACCTTTTCCTCGACCGCCTCACCCGGTGTGATCGCGGTCGAGCGTTCATTCTCGATCATCTCGCGCGGCATCAGATGGCGGCGGTTGCTTGTCGCATAGAACAGCACATTCTCGGGCCGCCCCTCGATGCCGCCATCCAGCACCGCCTTCAGCGATTTGTAATGCTGGTCATCATGGCTGAACGACAGGTCATCGCAGAACAGCACGAACCGGTAGGGCGCGGCCTGCAGATGCGCCAGCAGGCGCTGGACCGACGGCAGGTCCTCGCGGCTAAGCTCCACGATCTTCAGGTCGTGCCCCTCGGCGCGCACGGCCGCATGCACCGCCTTGACGAGGCTTGATTTCCCCATCCCCCGCGCGCCCCACAAAAGCGCGTTGTTGGCAGGCAACCCGCGCGCGAAATGGCGGGTGTTTTCCAGCAGCGTGTCGCGCGACCTGTTCACCCCGATCAAGAGCCCGATATCCACCCTGCTGACCCGCGCTACCGGCTCCAGCCGGTCGGGTCCGGTGTGCCAGACAAAGGCCTCGGCGCTGAAATCAGGGGCGGCACCCGGCGCCGGGGCCAAACGCTCCAGCGCCGCAGCGATCCGTTCAAGCGGGTCGGTCACGCCTTTGGCTCCGGCGTCTCCGTGTCGTCGTCCTGTTTGCCGTCAAGGTCGTCGTCCCACAGGCCCTCGGCCCGCAGTTCGGCCTCGCGCCGCTTTTCGATCCGGTGGATCAGGAAGATCGACACTTCATAAAGCGGGTAGACCGCGAAGAACAGGATCATCTGGCTCATCACGTCCGGGGGCGTGACCATCGCCGCAACGATCAGGATGATGACGATCGCATAGCGTCGCATCCCGGCCAACCCGCGTGATGTGGCCAGACCGGCCTTGCCCATCAGTGTCAGAAGAACCGGCAGCTGGAAACACAGGCCAAAGGCCACGATCAGTTTCAGGCTGATGTCCAGAGTCTCGTTGACCTTGCCTTGAAAGACGATGTCGATGCCGGTGCTGGCAGCCGCCCCCGCGACGACTTCGGCCCCGTCGGGAGTTGTCTCGGCCAGACCGGGGATCAGCGCAGTTACCACCGAAAACGCATCGGCAAAGCCCAGAAAGAAGGTCATCGCCATCGGGGTCACGATGAAATGCGCAAACCCCGCCCCGGTCAGGAACAACACGGGCGAAGCGATGATAAATGGAAGAAAAGCCTGCTTTTCCTGCCGGTAAAGCCCCGGGGCCGCAAAGCGCCACATCTGGTAGGCAATCACCGGAGAGCTGACCATCAGCCCCGCCACGACCGAGATATGGATCAGGGTAAAGAAATACTCTTGCGGCGCGGTATACTGCATCACCGGGTTCGGATCGCCCAAGCCCCGCATGGCGCTTTCAATCGGGCCCAGCATGAAACGCAGGATCGGTTCGGCCACAACAAAGCACAGGATCATCGCGGTAATGAACGCGATCACCGACCAGATGATCCGGTTGCGCAGTTCGATCAGATGCTCGACCAATGGGGCCGAGCTGTTGTCGATGTCATCCGTCATCACGCGTCTTCCCCGTCCGAAGCAGCAGCCTTCTTGCGCCGACGGCCCGGAGCCTTGGCCGCAGGTGCCGCATCCGCAACCTCAGCCGTCGGGACCTCGATTGCCCGCAGCTTTGCCGCCGCCTCGTCCAGCACTGCCTTGCGTGCCGCCTTCTTTTCGTAAAGCGCCGCCGTGCTGGGCCCGACCGGGGCGGCTTCAACCGCGACTGGTGGAGCAGCCTCAGGCGCAAGAATCTGCGGCGTAGCTTGGGCCGCAACCGGCGTCGGCGGCATCGGCGCAGGCGTCAGCGGCTTGGACGGTTTCGCCGCATTCTTCAGCGGGTCCCACTTTTCAAACTTGTCGGTGGCCGATTTAACCGCATCCAGCCCCATCGCCTTGGGCGAGGTGACCTTGCGCAGATCGTCGGCCACGTCCTTGACGCCCGACTCCTTGGCCGCCGCTTCCATCGCGCGGCTGAACTCGCGCCCCATAGCGCGCAGCTTGGCCGAAATCCGGCCAAGCTCGCGGAACATGCCGGGCAGGTCCTTGGGGCCGATGATGATCAGCGCCGCGATCCCGACCACAAGCATTTCGGACCAACTGAATTCCACGGGCTGACTCCCGGTCGCAGTCTGAAGCTCAGACCTTGTCCTTGTTTTCCGGAGTCACGTCCTTGGCGGCCTCGGCGGACTGCTTTTCAATCTCGTCGCTGCCCTCCTTGATGCCTTTCTTGAAGGCAGTGATGCCTTTGCCGAATTCACCCATCATGCCTGCGATCTTGCCACGACCGAACATGACAAGAACCAGAATGACGATCAGAAGCATGGGCAGTGGGCCTGGAAGATGCATCGCTATTCTCCTGCTGTGGCACCCACCAAAAGGTGCGCCGTTGCGTGTATGAACGGTATTAGGACCAGCCCGGCCCCGGTTCCAAGGGCCAAGCGGGTTGCAAGGGGCAGACAACTGACAGTATTTTGTCAGTAAGGTGGGCAATAGGTCGGTTTTTCGACTTGCCGAGAATGCCGACATGCCCTCGCAACGGACCAAGGCCCCGATGAAACGTGACGCCCGCCTTTACGACATCGTCCAGTCCCTGCGCGACGGACGGCTGCACACCGCCGCCGAACTGGCTGCGGCACTGGGCGTGTCCACCCGCACGATCTGGCGCGACATGGAGATGTTGGCCGCTACCGGCCTGCCGGTCGAGGGCGCGCGCGGGCTAGGTTACATCCTGCGCTCGCCCTTGATGCTGCCGCCCACCATGCTGACCCCGGACGAGCTTGAGGCGCTGGTCGAAGGCCTTCGCCATGTGGGCGCCGAGGGCAACCCCCGCGCCCGCGCCGCGCGCAGCCTGCTCTACAAAGTCGCGACCCTGCTGCCGCAGTCGGGGATCGAGTTCACGCCGAAGGACAACTGACAGGCGCAAATCCCAGGCCTAGCCCTTGAATTCCCGAAATGCTGGCGGTGCCTTTGTTCTAGACCCCGAACACGAAACACCGGTCGCGCCGGATCATCAGCCACAACACCGTCCCGGGCTTGGGGAGGAACACCCCCGGCACCGATGCTGTCAGCTTTGCGCCCTCAAAATCCATCGCGAAATCGACCAGACTTTCGCGCCCAAGATAGCGGCTGCGCAACACCGTGCCCCGCGCCGGAGTGCCGTCCTCGGGCGTCGGATTCGGCCCCTTGCCCGCCCGGTCAAAGTCGATCCGCAGATGCTGCGGGCGGATCACGATATCCACCTCTGCGCCATCGGCATGGCCCGGCGTCAGAAAGGCTCCAAAGGGTGTGTCGGTCAAAGCGCCGCGCGACACCCCGCGGATCACGTTGATATCACTGAAGAACGCCGCCGCTGCCTTGTCGACCGGGGCATTGTAGACGTTGTAGGGCGCGCCCCGCTGCACGATCCGCCCGGCCCGCATCAGCGCAATCTCATCGGCCATGCGCATCGCCTCGTCTGGCTCATGCGTGACCAAAAGGACCGCCGCACCCTCTTCCTTCAACAGTTCCAGCGTCCGGTCGCGGATCCCGTCGCGCAAGCGGTTGTCCAGACCGGAGAACGGCTCGTCCATCAGCATTACCCGGGGCCGGGGCGCCAGCGCCCGCGCCAAGGCGACCCGTTGTTGCTCGCCCCCCGAAAGCTGGTGCGGATGCTTGGCCCCAAAGCCGGAAAGATCCACCTTTTCCAGCAGTTCGCAGATCCGGTGCACCTTCTCGGCCCGGTCAGCCCGCAACCCGAAGCCCACGTTTTCCGTCACCGTCAGATGCGGGAACAGCGCGAAATCCTGAAACATCAACCCGACCGACCGTGCTTCGGGCGGGACGTGCAGGCCCGGCCCCTCGACCAACCGCCCGTCGATGTGAACCTCGCCTGCCTCGGCCCGCTCTACTCCGGCGATGATCCGCAAGGTGGTGGACTTGCCGCAGCCAGATGGCCCCAAAAGGCAGGTCACCTGCCCCGCCGCAACCGTCAGCGACACGTCATCCACCACCGCCCGCCCGCCAAAGGCACGCGTCAGATGCTGAACCCTCAATCGGATGGGCGGCTGGTCGGGCATGAAACTCAAGCGAATTGCTCAGGTTTTCCTAGCAGCGGCACTGCAACATCACAAGGCCCCCACCCCTTGCGCCACGACCGCCAAAAAGCCACAGTGGATCGTGCTACGACCAGCATTCGTTGCACAAATGGCTCAATCGTCGCCAATGTTAGAAAGCCGCCTCCGATGAGTTCCAGAGTCCTTGCCTTCCTTGCCGCCGCTGCCATGCTCGCAAGCCTTTTTCTGTCCTGGACCGCCTCCGCCCTTGGCCAAAGCCTGATCCCCTGGGAGTGGGTGCAGTCGCTGGGTCAGGATCAGGCCCGCCTTATGCTGGAAAACGCCCCGCCCGAAGTCCTGGTCTTCCTTGCCTCCTTTGCTTTGGCGGCAGTCTTCCTGCTGATGACACTGATCGGCCGCGAGTCGAAATTCCTCGCCCTTCTGACCGGGGCCGGTCCGGTGGGACTGGTGGCCTGGGGCATCTGGTCAACGGCGTCGCAGATCGACTTTGCCGGAGTTCCGGTCAGCTCCGGCGATCTTGGCGACCTTTTGGCACAGGCGACCGACCTCCTCGGCCCAGGCGCCTGGGCCTGGATTGGCGGAGCCGCCGTCCTGCTGCTGCTGGGCCTGCTTGATCCCGGCCGCCGTCGCGGCTGACCTCTACATCGTGCTGTTGGTCGCGCCCCCGTCCAGCAGCACATTTTGGCCCACGATGAACCCGGCGAATTGCGAACACAGGAACGCGCAGGCCGCCCCGAACTCTTCCGCGGTGCCATAGCGTCCGGCCGGAATCGTTGCGGCCCGCGCGGCAATCGCGTCTTCCATGCTGATCCCGCGCGCCTTCACCACCGCCCCATCCAGCGCAATCGCCCGGTCGGTGGCGTGGATGCCCGGCAGAAGGTTGTTGATCGTCACCCCCTTGCCCGCCACCTGCCGCGCGGTCCCGGCGACAAAGCCGGTCAACCCGGTCCGCGCCGCGTTCGACAGTCCCAGCGCCGCAATCGGAGATTTCACCGATACGCTGGTGATGTTGACCACCCGCCCCCAACCTTTGGCCATCATCCCGGGCAGGCAGGCCTGCATCAACGCAATCGGCGTCAGCATGTTGGCGTCCAGCGCCTTGATGAAATCCTCGCGGCTCCAGTCCGACCACAGACCGGGCGGCGGCCCGCCGGCATTGGTCACCAGAATATCGAATGGCCCATGCGCCAGCACCAATGCGCGCCCCGCCTCGGTGGTAATGTCAGCCGCGACCGCCGTCACCTGCACCCCATGCCGGGCGCGGATGTCCGCCGCCGCAGCCTCCAGCGTTTCAGCCCCGCGCGCGTTCAGCACCAGATCGACGCCCGCTCCGGCCAAAGCCTCGCCACAGCCGCGCCCCAGCCCCTTGGAGGACGCACACACCAACGCCCGCTTGCCCCTGATCCCCAGATCCATCCCGCTCTCCCTGACTGCCGCGAAAGCCTACCAGCCCCCCACCCCCGCCAGCAAGGCCGACCCCCCCCCATTGCTCTTTTCCCAAAATAGTCATCTTCACCCGAGCCGTCTGCGCGTTCTTCCCGCGCAGACGGCGAGACAAAGGGAATGCGGCGCAAGCCGCTCATTGTGATAGGCGCGGATCACCCGGCGTAGAAGAACTCTTCCCGCACGATCTTGCCGCCCGCCACATGATAGACCGCCACTTCGCGCTCCTGATGCCGCTCGCCACTGTTCTTGTTTTCGGTGTCTAGTCACGCAAGCCCCCGCTTCGGTTGCGGCCTGCAGCGTCCCGGCCTATAGGGGGCAGATGACAAATCGTGCCCCCCTTCCCCCTGAAATCGCCCGCCGTCGGACCTTTGCGATCATTTCGCACCCTGATGCCGGCAAAACCACGCTGACCGAAAAGTTCCTGCTGTTCGGCGGTGCGATCCAGATGGCCGGCCAGGTCCGCGCCAAGGGCGACGCGCGGCGCACGCGCTCCGACTTCATGAAGATCGAGGCGGACCGCGGCATTTCCGTCTCCGCCTCCGCCATGTCGTTCGATTTCCGGCACTACCGGTTCAATCTGGTCGACACCCCCGGCCACAGCGACTTTTCCGAAGACACCTACCGCACCCTGACCGCCGTCGATGCCGCGATCATGGTGATCGACGGGGCAAAGGGCGTCGAATCCCAGACCCGCAAGCTTTTCGAGGTCTGCCGGTTGCGCGACCTGCCGATCCTGACCTTTTGCAACAAGATGGACCGCGAATCCCGCGATGTGTTCGAGATCATCGACGAAATTCAGGAAAACCTTGCCATCGACGTGACGCCCGCTACTTGGCCGATCGGGGTCGGGCGCGAATTTGTCGGGGCCTATGATCTCCTTCATGACCGGCTAGAGATCATGGACCGCGCCGACCGCAACAAGGTGGCGGAATCGATCAAAATCTCCGGCATCGACGATCCGAAGCTTGCCGAACACATCCCGGCCGACCTGCTGGCGAAGTTCCACGAAGAGCTGGAAATGGCCCGCGCCCTCTTGCCCGCCTTCGACCGGCAGGCGTTTCTTGAAGGCCACATGACCCCGATCTGGTTCGGTTCGGCGATCAACTCGTTTGGCGTCAAGGAACTGATGGACGGCATGGGCGAATATGGCCCCGAACCCCAGCCGCAGAAGGCCGCCGAACGGCAGGTCGACGCGTCGGAATCTCCGGTGACCGGCTTTGTCTTCAAGGTTCAGGCCAACATGGACCCCAAACACCGCGACCGGGTGGCCTTTGTCCGCCTTGCCTCGGGCCACTTTGAACGCGGCATGAAGCTAAACCATGTGCGCACCAAGAAGCCGATGACGATAACCAACCCGGTCCTTTTCCTTGCCGCCGACCGCGAATTGGCCGAAGAAGCCTGGGCCGGGGACATCATCGGCATCCCGAACCATGGCCAGCTTCGCATCGGCGACGCGCTGACCGAAGGTGAGACGCTGCGCTTTACCGGCATCCCTTCTTTCGCGCCAGAACTTCTGCAATCCATTCGCGCGATGGACCCGATGAAGGCCAAGCATCTGGAAAAGGCCCTGACCCAATTCGCCGAAGAGGGCGCCGCCAAGGTCTTCAAGCCGATGATCGGCTCGGGCTATATCGTCGGCGTCGTGGGGGCCCTGCAATTCGAGGTTCTGGCCAGCCGGATCGAGCAGGAATACTCGCTGCCCGTCCGGTTTGAAGGGTCAAACTTCCAAAGCGCCCGCTGGATCTCGGGCGACAAGGCCGAAATTGAAAAGCTGGTCAACGTCAACAAGGGCCATATCGCGCATGACAGCGACGGCGACTTGGTGTTCCTGACCCGCCTGCAATGGGACATCGACCGTGTCGTGCGCGATTACCCCGGGGTCAAGCTGACCGCCACCAAGGAGATGATGGCCTGATCGGCCGTTCCGGTCAGGTGGCAGGCTGCTTTTCCCGGGCAGCAACCTGCCGCTGAAAGGCCAACCGTGCGCGGCGGTTCTTCCAGCGTCGCACCCTGGGGCTTGCGAACAGGATGAGCCCGGACATCCCGAACACCATCAGCGCCCCCGCCGTGATGTCGGCGAGCCAGGTACCCAGCGGGGTGCCGACCCAACCCCTCTGGTGCAACGACGACAGGATCCGGCCCCAGCGCTGGTCACGCGCCAGAATCTGACCGTCAGGCGCATGCAGGGTGACGACGTAGCGCGACACCTGCCACAGGTGCCCGGTTTCAAGGTCAACCACGACATCGCTGCCATCCTCGGCCTTGAACGACACCGCGTCCCGCCCCTGATAGGTCCGGGATTTGGACGACCCAAGGTCACCAAACATCCCTTCGGCCAAAGCGCGGGCCGAAGCCTCGGTCTGCGCGCTGCCACCGGCAATGAACTGCCCTTCCCCGATATCGCCATCCGGAAACACCGACAGGACCAGATCTTCGTGGTTCATGTAAAGCCCGGTCAGGCCCGCCATGATAACCCAAGGCAGGATGAACACGCCAAGCCACGAGTGCAAAGTCTTCAGCAGGCGTTCGATGGACATGGGGGCGGACTTTCATGACTGCTAGGGGCCGGGTCGCAAGGTCAAATCGCTTGCGGATTGCCCCATGCACGTGACAGGTTCCGCGACCGCAGGCTATAAGCACAAGTTCTGTCCCGGCCTGCCAACCCTTTCGTTTATGGCTGTTTTCCGCCCTAGGATGGGTCTGCCTTGACCCTTGGCCGCATATGCGCTAAGCGCTACGCGCGGCCAATCGGGTCGCGACGCCGGGGCGCCCGGAAACTAGCGTCCCATCATCCATGCGGTCCGATACCGCATTCATAGGACGCTTATGACCAAATTTTCTGACCTCGCGCTGGATCCGCGCGTGCTGCAGGCTGTCTCTGAGGCAGGCTACGAGACCCCCACCCCCATTCAGGCCGAAGCCATCCCGCACGCGCTACAAGGCCGCGACGTGCTGGGGATCGCCCAGACCGGCACCGGCAAGACCGCCAGCTTCGTGCTGCCGATGATCACCCTTCTGGGTCAGGGCCGTGCCCGCGCCCGGATGCCGCGGTCGCTGGTGCTGGCCCCAACACGGGAGCTTGCCGCCCAGGTCGCCGAGAACTTCGAGACCTACGCCAAGCACACCAAGCTGACCAAGGCGCTGCTGATCGGCGGCGTGGCGTTCGGCGAACAGGACAAGCTGATCGACCGTGGCGTCGACGTGCTGATCGCCACCCCCGGCCGCCTTCTGGACCATTTCGAGCGCGGCAAGCTTTTGCTGACCGGCGTGCAGATCATGGTCGTGGATGAAGCTGATCGCATGCTTGATATGGGCTTCATCCCCGATATCGAGCGCATCTTCCAGCTGACCCCCTTCACCCGCCAGACGATGTTCTATTCGGCGACCATGGCCCCGGAAATCGAGCGGATCACCAACACCTTCCTGACCAATCCGGCCCGGATCGAAGTGGCGCGGCAGGCGACGGCCTCCTTGACGATCACGCAACAACTGATCGAGGTCAAACCCATCCGCAAGGACCGCAGCTTTGGCGACAAACGCGCCGTCCTGCGTGCGCTGATCAAGGCCGAAGGTGACGCCTGCACCAATGCGATCATCTTCTGCAACCGCAAGATGGATGTCGATGTGGTCGCCAAGTCGCTGAAATCGCACGGCTTCAACGCAGCGCCGATTCACGGCGACCTTGACCAGTCGGTTCGCACCAAGACGCTGGACGGGTTCCGCGACGGGACGTTGCACCTTCTGGTCGCGTCCGACGTGGCAGCACGCGGGCTGGACATTCCGGCGGTCAGCCATGTGTTCAACTTCGACGTGCCCTCACATCCCGAAGACTATGTCCACCGCATCGGCCGCACAGGCCGGGCCGGGCGTCTGGGCAAGGCCTATACGATCTCGGTCCCGTCGGACGAAAAGTATCTGAAGGCCATCGAAAGCCTGATCAAATCGGAAATCCCGCGCGGGCAACTGCCCGAGGGCTTCGAGCCTGACACCAGCGAAGCCCGCCCGGAACGCACTTCCGATCGTGGCCGCGAAGAGCGTGGGCCAAGGGTGCGGGAACGTGGTGGCAAGGGCCGCGAACGCGCAATCAAGCCGCATGCCGAAGTCGCATCGCTTGAGCCGGTTGCCGTGGTCGCCAAACCCGAAGCCGCTGTCGAACTGCCGCGGGAAGAACCGCGCGAGGTCCGGGCAGAGCGCAGCGAGCCCCGCCGTGATGGCCGGGGCGAGAATCGCAACGAGGCCCGCAACGAGCCGCGGATCGACACCCGCAGCGAACAGCGCAACGAAAATCGGGGCGAAGCACGCTCCGACCGCCGTGAGCCGCGCGAAGATCGTCGCGATGACCGGAATGACGCCCGGACAGAAGTCCGTCGCGACTACCGCCGCGACCGCGATCTGGGGCCATCGGTGGTTGGAATGGGCGACCATGTCCCGGATTTCATCCTGCGCAGCTTTGCCCTGAAAGCCGCCCCGGCCGACGAGGTCGAGGAACCGGCAACCGGCACCGAAGGCTGACAGCCGTTCGTCGCTCCCTGACGGTCGCTCCTCGCTGAACGCAGCGAAGACCGACCGTCAGGAAGGGTTGAGCGTTTATTCCGCAGCCAGACGGCTGATCACCACGGTCACTTCCGGCTTCTTGCCGATTTCGTCCATGGAGACCTGCCGCACGACCTTGCGCAGTTCTTCTTCCAGCTTGGTATCGTCGGCCATCACCTTGCGGCTAAGCCGGTTCACGACCTCTGCCAGATCACTCTCGATGGTTTCCCCAAGGTCGCGCCCACCCCGGCCGATGCCCGGCAGGCCCATCAATTCGACCCAAGGCTCGCCCAGGGCCGCGTCCGTCTCGTCCAGGATCAACGTCACGGTGACATGGCCGTTCAGCGCCAGACGGATACGGTCGCGCACCACCCCGTCCATCGCCCCGATCAGTGCCGAGCCGTCAAGATAAAGCCGCCCGGTCTCAATGTGCTCGACAACCTCCGGCACATCACCGGTCAGGTCCAGCATGGTGCCATTCGGGGCGACAGCCGCCGCAATCCCGGATTCGGTCGCAACCCGGGCATGTTCGCGCAAGTGGCGATGCTCGCCATGCATCGGGATCAGCATGTCGGGCAGGATCAGCCGGTGAACATGCTCCAGATCGGGGCGGTTCGCATGGCCCGAGACGTGGTATTTGCCGCCCTGATCATCGACGACCGTCACACCCATTTCCGAATAGGCGTTCCAGATCCGCAGCACACCGCGTTCGTTGCCTGGGATGGTCTTGGAGGAGAACAGGAACGTATCGCCCTCTTTCATCTCCATCCCCAGATACTTGCCGCGCGACAGCTGCGCCGATGCGGCACGGCGTTCGCCCTGACTGCCGGTCGCCAGGACCATCAGGTTGCGGCGCGGCACTTCCAGCGCCTGTTCGGGGCTGACCGTGGGCGGAAAGCCCGACAGGACCCCCGCCTCTTCCGAGGCGGCAATCATCCGCTTCATCGCGCGCCCCAGAACGCAGATCGTGCGCCCGGCAGAGCGACCAGCCTCCGCCAGAGTCTTCAGTCGGGCGACGTTCGATCCGAAGGTAGTCGCGACCACCATGCCGCTTGCGCCCTTGATCAGCTCGGTCAGGGCCGGGCCAAGGGTCGATTCCGACCGGCCTTCGTGTGTCGAAAACACGTTGGTTGAATCACAGGTCATCGCCTTGACCGGGCGTTCAGCAACAATCTCGGCAAAGCGGGCGTCATCCCAGGCTTCGCCAACAACCGGGTCATGGTCGATCTTGAAGTCGGCGGAATGGAAGATGCGGCCTGCAGGCGTGTCGATCACCAGCGCCGAACTTTCGGGAATGGAATGCGAAACAGGCACGAACTGGACCTTGAACGGCCCGACCTCGACCGTGGCCGGGCGCGGGTCAACTGTGACGATCTGGTCCAAGGGCAGACCAGCCTCATCGAACTTGAGCTTGCCGATGGTCGCTGTGAACCGGCGGCAGTAGACCTTCTTCTGTAGACGCGGCCACAGGGGTGCCAGCGCGCCGATGTGGTCTTCGTGCGCGTGGGTGATGAAGATCGCCTCCAGCCGGTCCAGCTTGTCGGCTAGCCAACTGACATCCGGCAGGATCAGGTCAACCCCGGGCGAGGTGTCCATATCCGGAAACGCCACGCCCAGATCGACCAGGATCAGGCGTTCTTTGCCCTTCGGCCCGTAGCCATAGACATAGGCGTTCATGCCGATTTCACCGGCACCGCCAAGCGGAAGATAGATCAGGCGGTTCGCGCTCATGTGATTTCCTTGTTGTAGGCGTTGATGAGGACAAGGCCATGCATGGTCAGATCGTCCTCCACGCTATAAAATAGCTCGGTTCCTTGCGCGAAAAGGGAGGCAAGCCCCCCCGTCGCAATGACTTTTGTCGGGCGGTCACGCTCGCGGCGGACCTCACGGACAATGCCCTCGATCAACCCGACATAGCCCC
The DNA here is from genome assembly GCA_903917595.1 of uncultured Rhodobacterales bacterium. Taxonomy (GTDB): domain Bacteria; phylum Pseudomonadota; class Alphaproteobacteria; order Rhodobacterales; family Rhodobacteraceae; genus Tabrizicola; species Tabrizicola rara. The sequence goes on along the minus strand of CAIXBE010000632.1, from coordinate 6,376 downwards.
AATACACGCCCGACTGCATGCAGGCCACCGTATTCGTGCCGATCACTTTCTCGGGTTTCGCCACGTCGATATGCGGCAGGGCGGCGGCGGCCATGTGCAGCGCCTCCAGCGACAAGTTGACGCCGGGGGCGATGACGCCGCCGACATAGGCACCGTCATGGTCCACGACGTCAAAGGTGGTGGCGGTGCCGAAATCGACCACGATCAGATCGCCGCCATGACGGTCAAAACCCGCGACTGTGTTGACCAGCCGGTCTGGGCCAACCGTGGTGCCCGCATCGACGCGGGGGGCAACGGGCAGGCGGCAATCAGGCTTGCCCACCACCAGCGGGCGACAGCCGAAATACCGGTCACACAGGACCCGCAGGTTGAAGACCACGCGCGGGACGGTGCTGCTGATGATCGCCTCGGTCACCTGCGCGTCCGTCTTGGTCAGCATCATCAAGCTGGAGAGCCATACGAAGTACTCATCCGCCGTGCGTTTGTGATCGGTCGCAATCCGCCAGGTGGCGACAAAGCGGGCCCCGTCCCAGACCGAAAAGACCGTATTCGTGTTGCCGCAGTCGATGGCCAAAAGCATCTGTGGCCCCTTTCGTGGTGAGGGGTCTAAAATTTTTCGTCGAAAAATTTTAGACGGGTTCAGTCAAAAGAACACCTCGGCCGCGGGGATGGCAACCGGGCCGTTGGTCATGCGCAGGATCAGGTTGCCACTGGCGTCGATCGTCTCAAACACGCCATCGCGGGTCGTGGTGCCAGTGCGGGCGCGGATCGGCTCGCCCAGCCGTGCCGCATGGGCCAACCATGCGGCACGCAGGGGGGCGAAGCCTTGGGTCTGGAAGATCGTCTCCCAAGCCGCATAGGTCCGCGCCAGGGATTTGAGAAAGGCCTCAGGCGTCACCCGTAGACCGGTTTCGGCCAAAAGCGAGACCGGTGGGGTGGCACCCGGTTCGACCAGAGACGCATCAGGGGCAGCAATCAGGTTCACACCAATGCCGATGCACAGGACAGGGTTCGCGCCACCAAGGCCCGCGCTTTCCAAGAGGATACCGGCCAGCTTGCCACCATTCAGCAGCACGTCGTTCGGCCATTTCAGGGCAAAGCTGGCGGGCAGACCGGTCAAGGCGACCAGCGCATCCCGCAGGGCCAAAGCCGCCGCAAAACTGCGCAGCGCAACAAGTTCCGGCGGCTCAGTGGGTTTCATGACGAGTGTGGCGTGCAAATTGCCTTGCGGACTGGTCCAGGGCCTTGCGCGCCGACCGCGACCGGCAGTTTGCAGACCGGCAACGATCCAGGTCGGCTGGTCCAGACCACTGGCCCGCCGAAAGCCTTCGGCATTGGTGCTATCGATCTCGGGCAGGGCAATGTGCCCCCCCCCCAGACTCGCGTCAGCGGACAAGCGCTTCGGCCGCGGCGGCGGCGATGGGTTCCAGTCCGAAAAGGTTCACCAGCCCCAGGATCATCATCGCGGCAACGCCCATCAGCATCACCAGTTGAACCGGTGCCATGCGGCTGTCGACCGGTTCCTGTTCGGCACCGAAATACATGTAGAAAACGATGCGCAGGTAGTAAAACGCACCGATCACTGACGCCACCGCGCCCGCGACTGCAAGCCAGACCATGCCCGCATCAACGGCGGCTTTCAGGACATAGAACTTGCCGAAAAAGCCCACCATCGGCGGCACACCGGCAAGGCTGAATAACAGAACCAGCATGGCCAGCGCCTTCAGCGGTTCCTTCTTCGCGAACTGGTTCAGGCCGGCGATGTCCGACACCGGACGCCCGTCCCGCTCCATCGACAGGATGAACGCGAAGGTGCCGACGTTCATCGTGACGTAAATCGCCATGTAGATCAGCGTTGCCTGCACGCCGTAGGCGGTGCCCACGGCCAGACCAATCAGCGCATAGCCCATGTGGGCAATGGAGGAATAGGCCATAAGCCGCTTGATGTCGCGCTGACCGATTGCGGCCACTGACCCCAGGAACATCGACACAACGGCCAGCGCCGCCAGCACCTGGCCCCACTGGTCCTGCACGCCGCCGAAGGCATCCTGCACCAGCCGCGCGATCAGCGCCATCGCCGCCACTTTGGGCGCGGTGGCAAAGAAGGCTGTGACCGGGGTGGGCGAGCCCTCGTAGACATCGGGCGTCCACATGTGGAAGGGCGCGGCGCTGACCTTGAAGGCAAGGCCCGCAAGCATGAACACCAGCCCCAACAGCAGCCCCAGCGGCACGCCGTCCTGCACGGTCGACAGAATACCGGCGAACTGGGTGGTGCCCGCATAGCCATAGGTCAGAGATGCTCCATAGAGCAGCAGGCCCGACGACAGCGCGCCAAGCACAAAGTATTTCAGACCCGCTTCCGAGGACTTCGCACTGTCGCGACGCATCGCGGCCACGACGTATAGCGACAGCGATTGCAGCTCCAACCCCATGTAAAGCGTGATCAGATCGGCAGCCGAAACCATGACCATCATGCCGACCACGGCCAGCGTTACCAAAACCGGGTACTCGAACCGCAGCAGATCACGGCGGGACATGTATTCCTGGCTCATCACCAGCACCGCGGCCGCAGACAACAAGATCGTGACCTTGGCAAAGCGGGCAAAGGGATCATCGGTGAAAAGTCCGTTGAACACCGTCCGTTCGCCCGAGCCGCCCACGCCAATATACAGCGCAAGCGCCACGAACAGCCCCGCCGTCGCCCAGACCAGCGTCGGCGCCAGCTTGTCCTTGGTGGAGTAGACCGCCACCAACAGGGCCGCCATCGCGTAGCCCGAAAGCAGGATCTCGGGCAGAAGGGTCTGAAAATCTGCAGAGGTCATGGGCGCGGGTCCTTAATGCGTGGCCAGCTCTGCCACAGGCGGCAGGGCGGCATGGTAATCAGAAACAAGGGCAGCAACGCTGGGCCCGATGACGTCAATCACCAGACTGGGGTAGATCCCAAGGATCAGCGTCATCGCGATCAAAGGCGCAAAGATCAGCTTTTCGCGGCGGTCCATGTCGGTGATCGACCGCAGCCCCTCCTTGACCAGATCGCCGAACACGACGCGGCGATACAGCCACAATGCATAGGCGGCCGACAGGATCACGCCACTGGTCGCCACGGCGGCAACCCAGGTGTTGACCTGGAAGATGCCGGCCAGCGTCAGGAATTCGCCGACGAAACCGGAGGTGCCGGGCAAGCCGACGTTGGCCATGGTGAAGAACATGAACACCAGCGCATAGGTCGGCATCCGGTTCACAAGGCCACCATAAGCGTCAATCTCACGCGTGTGCATCCGGTCGTAGATCACGCCCACCGCAAGGAACAACGCACCCGAGATGAAGCCGTGGCTGATCATCTGGAAGATCGCGCCATCGACGCCCTGCTGGTTCACCGCGAAAATGCCCATGGTGACATAGCCCATGTGCGCGACCGACGAATACGCGATCAGCTTTTTCATGTCGGTCTGCGCCAGCGCCACAAGGCTGGTGTAGACAATCGCGATGGCTGACATCCACAGGACCAATGGTCCCATCACATCCGCGCCCACCGGGAACATCGGCAGCGAAAACCGCAGGAAACCGTAGCCGCCCATCTTCAGCAAGATCGCGGCCAGCACGACGGAACCGGCCGTCGGGGCCTGAACGTGGGCATCGGGCAACCAGGTGTGGACCGGCCACATCGGCATCTTCACCGCGAAGGACGCGAAGAACGCGAGGAACAGCATAGTCTGCAAGCCGCCCACGACCTGAATGCCCAGCAGGCCAAACGTCTCATGCCCGAAGTCATGCGTCAGAAGTTTGACGATGTCGGTGGTTTGCGCGTCCATATACATCGCGATCATCGCGACCAGCATCAGGACCGACCCAAGGAAGGTGTACAGGAAGAACTTGAACGCGGCGTAGATCCGGTCCTTGCCGCCCCAGATGCCGATGATCAGGAACATCGGGATCAGGCCTGCCTCGAAGAACAGGTAGAACAGCACCAGATCCAGCGCGCAGAACACGCCCAGCATCAGGGTTTCCAGCACCAAAAACGCGATCATGTATTCCTTGACCCGGGTTTCCACACCCCAGCAGGAATAGATCGTGATCGGCATCAGGAAGGTGGTCAGCATCACGAACAGGATCGAAATCCCATCGACGCCCATCTTGTAGGACAGGCCAAGGATCCAGCCGCGCTCCTCGACGAACTGAAAGCCGGTGTTCGACGGATCGAACCGGAACAGGATGAACAGCGAGATGACAAAGGTCGCGCCCGTGGTAAACAGGGCAAGCCATTTGGCCCCGGCCCGCGCCGCCGCATCGTCGCCGCGCATGAACAGCGCAAGGATCGAGGCCGCGACCAGGGGCAGGAAGGTGATGATCGAGAGAAGCTGGTTTTCCATGATGCGCGCCCCTTACTTCGCGCCGCCAAGAAGCGTCATCCAGGTCACCAGGACGACGATCCCCAGCACCATCGCGAAGGCATAGTGAAACAGATAGCCCGATTGCGCGCGGCCAGCGAGACGGGTGAAGAACGGGATGATCCCCAGTGCCACCCCATTCAACGTGCCGTCGATGACATTGCCGTCGCCCTTCTTCCACAGGAAATTGCCCAGCCATTTCGCCGGACGGACAAAAACCCAGTCGTAAAGCTCGTCGAAATACCACTTGTTCAAGAGGAACAGGTATAGCGGCCGCTGCTGCGTGGCCAGACGGCCCGGCAGGCTGGGGTTCTTGATGTAGAAGAGCCACGCCAAGGCAAAGCCCAGCACCATCGCGATGAAGGGCGCGACTTTGACCCATTTCGGAGCCTCGTGCGCGGAATGGATCACATGGTTGTCCGGCCCGATGAAGATCGCACCCTTGGGGGCCACTCCGGCTACCGGGGTGGCGTGGTCCGCAGGTGCTGCCTCGGCGATGTGATCCTCGGTTGCGACTTCGGTCGAGTGATCCTCGACAGCGACTTCGGTGCCCTCGGCCGGGGCTGCTTCTTCGGTTGCAGTCTCGGTGGCGTGATCTTCGGTCGCTGCGACCTCACCATGGGTGGCGGCTTCCATGCCGAACCAGGTCCGCATCGCGGCCTCGTCGCCGAAGAACACCTTGTACCAAAGCATCCCCGAGAACGCAGCACCCAGCGCCAGAACCCCCAGGGGGATCAGCATGGTCATCGGGCTTTCATGCGGCTCGCCCTGTGCGTGGTCGACATGGTCATGCGCATCGTGCCCATGCTCGCCGTGTCCGTGGCTGTCATGCCCCTGCGCCCGGCTGGAGCCGTAGAAGGTCAGGAACATCAGCCGCCAAGAATAGAAACTGGTCATGCAGGCGGCAACCACCAGCAGCCAGAAGGCATAGGACGATCCGACCCAGGCGCTTTCAATCACGGCGTCCTTGGACAGGAACCCGGCGAACCCGTAATGCGTCAGGGGAATGCCGACCCCGGTGATGGCCAGCGTGCCGATCATCATCGCCCAGAAGGTCAGCGGGATTTTCTTCCGCAAACCGCCATAGTTGCGCATGTCCTGTTCGTGGTGCGTCGCGGTGATGACCGAGCCAGCGCCAAGGAAAAGCATCGCCTTGAAGAAGGCATGGGTGAACAGATGAAACATCGCCACCGAATAGACCCCTACCCCAGCGGCCACGAACATGTAGCCAAGCTGCGACATCGTCGAATAGGCGATCACCCGCTTGATGTCGTTCTGCACCAGACCGATGGTCGCGGCGACAAAGGCGGTGGTGGCACCAAGCACGGTGATGAAAGCCGACGCCTCGGGCGCGTATTCATACAGGGGCGACATCCGGCAGACCAGAAAGACCCCCGCCGTCACCATGGTCGCGGCGTGGATCAGCGCCGACACCGGGGTCGGGCCTTCCATTGCGTCCGGCAGCCAGGTGTGCAGGAACAGCTGCGCCGATTTGCCCATCGCACCGATGAAGAGCAGAACCCCGATCAGGTTCGCCGCGTTCCAGTCGGCCCACAGGAAATGCAGGTTCATCTCTGCCAGCGCCGGAGCGGCGGCGAATACGTCGTCGAACTTGACGCTATCAGTCAGGTAGTAAAGCGCGAAAATCCCCAGCGCGAAACCGAAGTCGCCGACCCGGTTGACCACGAAAGCCTTGATCGCAGCGGCATTGGCGGTCGGCTTGCGGTAGTAAAACCCGATCAGAAGGTAGGATGCGACGCCCACGCCTTCCCAGCCAAAGAACATCTGGATCAGGTTGTCAGAGGTCACCAGCATCAGCATCGCAAAGGTGAAGAACGACAGGTAGGCAAAGAAGCGGGCCTTGTAATGCTCGCCCTCATGCCAGTTTTCGTCGTGGGCCATGTAGCCAAAGCTGTAAAGGTGGACCAGCGCCGACACGGTATTGACCACCACAAGCATGATCGCGGTCATCCGGTCCAGCCGGATCG
>CAIXBE010000631.1 GCA_903917595.1 uncultured Rhodobacterales bacterium | reverse complement strand
CTGAGAAGTGAGGCTTTACGATTACTGGCAATATCACACGATCAGTCCTCAACCCAATTCAGCCTTCCGTTTAACTTATCCGCCACGAAACGACTGGGCGAAGTTGCTCATAACCATGATCGAGCGGGCCATGCCGATAGTCCCTTTGAGGAACATGTGATCGAGGCCGTCAAATCGCTTGGATATGAGCCTGTCCCCCAAGTCGGTATCTCCTCATATTTCATCGATATTGGCGTCAAACACCCAAGATACCCATTGGGCTATATCTGTGGCATCGAATGTGATGGAGCCACTTATCACAGCTCGAAGAGTGCCCGTGACCGAGACCGCTTGAGGGAGGAAGTCCTGAACCGGCTTGGATGGGACCTCTATCGGATCTGGTCCACAGATTGGTTTCGAGACCCGTTAGGATGCAGAGAAGTTCTCAAGGGATACCTGGCTGACCGTCTGGAAGGTTTGGTGAAGAATCTGCCTAAAGTTGTTCAGCCGCAGTCGGTTGATTCAAAAAGGTCGGAGCTCGCAGCTCGGCAGCCTCAACTCAAACTGACCACCATAACTGGCCCCACTGGCTCGGCTCTTGGCGCTGCAGCTCCCATCAGGGCGGAAGTCAGGCCCGAAGTATCGACGCCTAAGCCGCAAGCTGATAGAGTTCGAATTGGGACCAAACTCCTGATCCGTTACCTTAATGGACCCAGAGCAGGTGTTGTTGCCAAGTTTTGGTTCCAGAAAGCCACCAATGATCGAAGGTTTGAGCAGAATGGATTCAAGTCTGTTGGAACCGACAGCCCGCTTGGAGTGGTCCTCGAATGGGCGCAATTGGATGACATTGTTACATTCACGCTCAGGGATGAGGATATCCGTGTCCAAGTTGTCGAGCTGATTAACGCATGATGGAAGTGTCGACTAAACCCTTTTGAATAAAGAGTGAAATTAGGTGTGGTTCTGTAGTTATGTTCAGATTGGGACGCAAAGAAAGAGCCACCTAAATTTTCCTGGGGCCCCTTGATATAGTATCGATCAGCATCTGGCTGCTCCATTTGTCAACACGCTGTAGGGTCAGGACTTCGGTAACGGGGCCGCCCCAGTCAAGCTCTTTTGCGCATGCGGCATGCGCCGCCGGTCTGCGGTCGTGTCCTTTGAACAATTGAGCTGCTTCCCTGTTTGGCAGCCTTCGTCTGAGATCGACCCGGGTGCATGCTTCGGTCCGTGGTCAGCGCGATGGGTAAGCGCGACGTTTCGGCCCTATGCGGCGAGGCTTGACGGCTGATTGAACCGCCATGGCATAAGGTCTTCGATACCGCTTTGCGGGTGACCGTCGAGGATGGCGCGCAGGGTGGCGGCGAGATAGTCGACCGGGTTCACGTCAGACATCTTGCAGGTGGCGACCAGCGAGGCGAGCATGGCCCAGTTCTCGGCGCCGACTTCATTCCCTGCAAATAGTGCATTTTTTCTTGTTAGGGCGATCGGTCGGATCTGGTTCTCGACCGGATTGGTGTCGAGCTCCAGCATGCCGTCCTCGAGAAAGCGGATCAGTCCGGGCCAGTGCGCCAAGGTGTAGCGTATGTCTTCGGCGAGCTGGGATTTCTGCGGTATGCGCGAGAGCTGGGCTTCCAGCCAGGGTTTCAGCGCCGCGATGATCGGGGCCGCATGTTCACGCCGTGCGGCGAGGCGCGCAGCCGCCTCCTTGCCGCGGACGGACTTCTCGATCTGATAAAGCAGCGCGATCTGGCGCAGCATTTCTTCGGCGATGGGTGAGCCGTCGCTCTCGAAGCGTTTCACGAAGCGGCGGCGGACATGCGTCCAGCAATAGACTAGTAGCCACGGGCCGTTCTCACGCGTGATCTCGGTCATCGCGTTGTAGGACTGGTAGGCATCACATTGCAGGAACCGACCACGGTATCCGGCGAGGAAGTTCAGCGGATGCGCCTTGCCCCGACCGGGGGCGTAGTGGAACAGCACGATGGGTGGGCCAGCCCCGCCATGACCGCGATCGTCGGAGACGACCGCCCAAAAGTAGCCACTCTTGGTGCGTTTCAGGCCCGGTTCCAGCACCGGCGCGCGGGTTTCATCCACGAAGATGCGATCGGCGCCGCGCAGATGGGCACGCATATGGTTGATGACGGGCATCAGATGGAAGCAGGCGCGCCCGACCCAGTTGCCAAGTGTGCCGCGGTCCAGATCGATCCCTTGCCGCTTGAAGATCTCGGCCTGCCGATAAAACGGCAAGTGGTCACCGAACTTCGAGACGATGATCCAGGCGATGAAGAGTTCCGTGGGCAGCCCGCCGGGCACGACATGCTCGGGGGCAGGCCTGATGACATGTGCCCGGTGCGGACGACGCCTGTCGGTTGCCTATACCGGGAACCCGCAAAGCCGACCGGTCTACCGCTGCGACAAGCCAAATCTGATGATGGGCTTGCCGCGGTGCATGACCTTCGGAGGACCCCGGATAGACGCGGCGGTTGCGCGCGAACTGCTGCGTGCCGTAGAACCTTTGGCGATTGAGGCCGCGTTCGAGGCGGAGCGGATGCACCGGGAACGACAAGACAGTCAACGCCATATCCT
>CAIXBE010000630.1 GCA_903917595.1 uncultured Rhodobacterales bacterium | reverse complement strand
ATCACGCAATCGGCAGAAGGCTTGCTCGATCTCTGAGCTGTCGAAGCTGCCTAGAATGAACGACGTATAACCCTCGACGGTGTTTTCGCTTGAGGCCTCGTCAAACCCCGCCGAGGCGAACCCGGTCGACGCCGCGCCGGTAATGCCAAGGCCGAGAAGAAGGTTGCGGGCCCCGATGACCAGCCGGTGACCCATGCTCGCTCTGTCTTTTTTGCTCATTTCTTTCTCCCTTAAAGTTCAAAATCCCAGTTGTTCGGAACTCCGCACTAAACCGTCGATATCCTAAGATAGTCTGAAATCCCAGATGATGCAATCTGAAAGCATATGCGAAGTCAGGATGGCGAAATCAGCGGGTTACTTGGGGAATGCGGCTTAAATGGTCTTAGAACGGGGGACGTCGTCGATCTGCACAGCCGATCCGCCCCAATCAACCTTACCGCGAATCAGTCCCAATGCCTGAAGATGCACGCTGCCAGTATAGGTTACGCTGGAGGATGAAGTCAAACTTCTATTGGCGTTTCTTTTCTCAAGTGAGGATTTCAGGATGCGGTAAAAGCGCGCACCCTGGAAATGCTCTTGCCGATCGACGGCTTCTGCCACGCGGTCGCGGATTGCACCGATGAATTTGTAATGCAACAGGGCGACCGTCACATCCGCCATTGGCACATGCGTATGCTGATGATTGTTCGCCACATACGCCAAATCGGCCGTCATTTTTACCAAAGGCGACTTGGTCATCAAAAGACTGCGTCCGGTCATTCGCGCGCGCACACCGCCCTTGACGAAATGATAGGGGGGCAATTCACAGCGCATCCAGACATAATCGGTGTCAATTTGTCGGCTGGCCTCGAACACGTTCAGGCCAGCGTCATCGCCAAGCGCGTCGGGGTAAATGTCGATCATGCAGCCGCCAGTGGCGACAAAGCCGCGACTGTCAAGGTAGGTGACGAAATCGCGCAGGCTTCGCCCTTCGTCCATCCCGGGAAACACAAGTGCCTCGTCCATATCCAGATGCAGGCACCAGTGGCCCACCCCAAACCGGCGCATCAGGTGGTTGGCCCAGAACACACCGCAACCGGATGCAGAAAAACTGCTTGTATTGCGAAAGGTTGATACGTCGGACTGGGCCAGAAGATACTCAAAGGTACCGTCAGTCGAGCCGTTGTCGCAGAAGAAGAAGTGCTGAACGCCAAGCGTCCGGTAATAGTCCAGGAACCACCCCAGGTACTCAATCCCGTTGTACACGGTGACGAAGACCAGAATGTCATCCGGGCTTCCGTCGTAGCGAACGGCGATCTCATCGGGCAGGGACGACCGGGCGTTCAATGCCATATTGGCGCTGTCGGACAAATAACGCGTCCAACCAGCACTGGCGTCTTCGTCGCGCCCATCGCGCGCAACGAAGTAAAGCCCAAAGGGCACCAGCACGGCCGTCTGGACCAGTCCGGCCGGCAGCGCATCAAAGAAGGCGCGGGCCTCCTCGTCGCGATCAAGCGCGATCAGCAGGCGCAAATACAGCGCAATGATGCCGCTGTCGTCCATCGCTTCGGGAAGAATGCGCGCAACAATGTCATAGGCCCGAGGCAGCAGTTCAGACTCGGTTTCGTAATAATATATATATAGGGCATAGAGAATATAAGGCCCCGGAAACTGAATTCCATCGGCTTCAAGCATGGCAAGAAAGCCGGCGATGTCGGTGGCGTTTTGACTTTGGCAAGCGGCGCCCAACTGGATGATCATCCAGGTCCAGCTTGATCTTTCACGAACTTCCTCGGTCAGGCGCGCGGCCGTTTCCGTGTCCCCCTGATCAATTGCGTGATTGCACAACACTTCGACAAGTTCGGGAACATTCGGATAGCGATCGTTGATCTCTGAAAGCACGGATCCCAGCGAAACCGTACGGTCGCAATGCTGTGCGGCATGCATGGCCTGCGAATAAAGGGATATGGCCAGAGGGGTCTCTTCCAGCCAAAGCAGAGCAAGATCCAGCGCCTCGTTATAGCGCCCACGTTCGTTCAGAAGCGTCAGCTTAAGCACCCGGTAGTTTTCCGTGGCAGGCGGAAGCATCTGGGGCAGGGCGTCAAGCCGTTGCAGGGCAGCCTTCGGGCCTTCTGCGATCAGGCAAAGGCGGACGTCCAGAACCGCCAGCTGTGCGGTCATAGCTGTTTCGGCAAGGAGGTCTGCATGGGATTGCCGCGCCTTGGCGACTTGGCCCCAGGCAAGCAGCGACGCGATCAGGCGGGCGTGCCAGCCCACGGTCTCGCCCTTGGCATCACGGATCGTCGCGATGGCACGACGGGCACGATCTTCGTCGCGAAGCCCAAGTGCGATCTGCACCTCGATGACGGCGCTTGCCTGTGCTGACATCTCGGCAAGCGGGGTGCCGCGAAAGACTGCATCCGCGCCTTCATGGTCACGCGCCCAGACCAGACTGCGCGCCAGTTCGAACCGATGCGCCGGCAGGTCCGTCAGGTCCACAAGGCGGCGGCAGATCCGGACATTCCAGCGCAGATCACCAACCGCCCGGACGGTCTGGAAAGCACGTTCCAAAACCGACACATCAGTTTCCGCCGCGATCATCTGGTCAACGTCCAGACCTTCCGCCATCAGCCGGCCAAAGCTTTTGCCCTTAGCGATGGCTTGCGCCAGCGAAGGGATCATTCCTGCGTCGGGAAGGCTATTCATGCCGCGATCAACTCCATTACCCGGCGCGGCGCCTTGCCGCTGGCGTTCATCACCCGGTCATACAGCTTTGGCAGAAAACCATCACCCTTTGGCGGCTCGGAAAGTCCAAGCCCGATCAATCGCCAGGTTTCCGTGTAGACATGCAGGTTGTGGGCGTTCTGAAGCACCGGCAACTGTCGGGTCGCCTCGAAAGGTTGCAGCAACCGGCCGGTTTCCATCCATCCGATCGGGTTCAGGAAATGCGGCGGCAAGACCTGATAGCCCTGCTGCCCCCCTTGCCCCAGAAGTTCAGCCAGAAGCTCAGGGCCGATGCGGGCAAAATGCATTGCTTCAGTAGCCAGGACCTCCTCGGCGGCGGCCAGGGCCTGGCGCTGCATCGGGTCGTTTGCGGGCGCGGCCATCATGGCACCATTCGGGCCAATCAGACCCGCGTCCGTCCACTCCGAACAGACAAGGCGCTGACCCGCAGGCTCGAATGCACGCAAGTTGACCACATCGGTGTCGGTCCAAAGCCCCCCGATCCGTGTCAGAAGCGCGTAACGGAACAGATCGGAAAACGCGCCCAGCGACCCTTTGTGCGCGCCGCTGCCATCGCCTTCGCGAAAGATCGCGCTGCGGGGCATGACGGCGGTCGCGTCGCAGATTTCCACGCCCTCCGGCACGCCTTCGGGTTCATCATAGACGTAAAGCCGATACCGCCAGCCATTCAGAAGATAGGTCTTCATGGACAGCTGCTCGATCCAGCGCAACCGTGGACCGACCCAGAGCGACTGGGCCAGGGGCCTGCCTTTTCCGGGGGCCAGTTCCGGTGAGGCAAGCTTGTCGACTGGTGTGCCGCCATCTTCCAGGATGCGCCGGGTCATGCCGATCAGAGCAGCCCGTCCCCGCAGGAACCACGGAGCCTTGGTGCTGAAGCGCACATGATCCAAGGCCGCGCCGGCGTTGTCGTAATCCCCGCCATGGGCAAGGGCCAGCGCGCGCAGACAGACGGCCGCGTTTCGATGGTCGCGGTGGTCCAACAGCGGCTGGGTAAGCTCCAACACCTTCGGCCAGTCGCCCCGCGCGACGCACAGTCGGGCGTGCATAAACTGCCGATCCTCGACCGCACTCGACGCTGCAAGTGCGTCGTGCACATCAACGGCCGTCTGCATCAAGTCATTGGTTTGGGACGCTCCCAGAAGATAGGCTGCCATCCGTTCCCGTTCACGTTCGCCGGTAAGTTCGCGTGCCAAGGCAAGGGCCTGCGGCATATCGGATTGACGCAGGATTATCAGGTAGACGCGGAACAAACGCTCCAGATCCGTGCGCCCGACCTGCTGCAAAAGCGCCGGACCCCGGTTTTCGATCGGGTCCCCGCCCAGTTCGGACCAGCGGCGGGCAAGCCCTTGATATTGCCAGTAATCGGGAACGAAATCCGCGTCTTTTCCAAGAAGATGCACAAACACGGCCTCTAGGTGCTGCGGATTTCCCCCGGCAAAACACAACGATACCGCCTGATACTGCAGCCCGAAATCGGCCGTCGGAAGGTGATCCCAAAGCGCCATGGCAAGGCTTTGGGCAACCTCAGCCGCACCAATATGCGCTTCGGCCGTTTCGGCCATCTGGTATGCAGGCCAGATGTTGCCCGAAGCGCGCGCCGCTTCCAGCGCAAAGTACCAAGATCCGACCGCGTCAAGCCGCTCGGTCATTCCGACAAAACGCTGCGACCAGATCCGCCGCCAGAAAGTCAGACCCAGCCTGTGTTCGGCCGACGTCAAGTCCGTCATCGGCAGGTCCAGAAGCTGCCGTTCGGCCGACGCGAAATCGCGTGCGTCCAGCAATCTGGCGATCTCGATGAACCGGGAAGGCTGGCCTTTCACCGTCTCGCGCGGATGCCAAACCTTGGCGACAAGCCTGGAAAGAAAACTGCGGAGCATGGTCTTAGTTTGCCATTGCCAAAGGGACTGTGCAGCCGTTTGCTGCGCCGATTTCATCCCGCATTGCCATGGTTCCCCCGTTCGGAAAGATAGTCAGCCTCATAAGCTTGAAAAGCCTGCTCGATCTTGTTCTGAACCATGCCAATGGTTGGAATCGCACGAAAGCGCGCCAGCATTTCGTCGAGGCCTGGCTTGAGGGCAAGGATAGAGCGGTCCTCCACATCATTGCAGTTCGACGTCACATATCGCTCGTCCGCGTAGACCCCATAACGCCCGT
>CAIXBE010000629.1 GCA_903917595.1 uncultured Rhodobacterales bacterium | reverse complement strand
GCCACGCTTGCGCGATGGGTCTTTCGGTCTATGCTGCACTTGAACAACAGGTGCTGCATTGCAGAAACACGAGCCATTTCCAGCCTTCGCCGAGATCACCGCCGGGGCCGAGGTCCGGACGGCGGATCATGGCTGGCGGGCTAAATGCCTGCAGCGACTGGTGCGGCTGGACCTGCCGGTGCCGAAATCCGTGGCCCTGCCCGCCACCACCGTCCGCGCCATTGCTGCCGGGCACGGGGTCGATGCGGCAGGCATTCTGGACAGTTTCGGTGACGGGCCACTGATTTCCGTCCGCCCTTCGCCCGCCAATCCCGACTGGGGCGGGCCGGCGACGATTTTGAACATCGGGCTGAACGCCAAGCGCCATGCGCGGCTGGCGGAAACCCATGGCGAGGCGGCGGCGGATGCCCTGTATCTTCGGTTCATTCAGGCCTATGCGATCCATGTGGCAAGGCTGGACCCCGACGCCTTCGACGGGCTGAAACCGGGGCCGGGTGCCTTGCGTGAGGCGTTGCGCGAGTATGAGAACGAGACCGACGCGCCCTTTCCCGAAGACCCCGCCCGGCAGTTGTCCGAAGTCCTGCGCAGCATGGCGCGGGCGTGGGAGGGCACCTCTGCCCGGCTTCTGCGCCAGTCCAAGGGCGCCCCGGACGAGGCGGCTTTGGGTCTGGTCGTGCAGGAAATGGCGCAAGGCATCGGGCAGGGGATTTCGGGGTCCGGCGTGATCCAGTTCGTCGATCCGGTCACCGGCCAACGCCAGATCACCGGGCGCTACCTTGGCCAAAGCCAAGGCCGCGATGCACTGAAAACCACCGAGGCGCTGTATCTGACCCGCGACCCGCGCGGCCCGTCGCTGGAGGATGTCGCCCCTGAGATTTTCGCCACTCTGGTCGACCATGGTGCCACCTGCCGCGCCCGCCTGCGCGAGGAAATGCAGATCGAATTCACCGTCGAGGATGGCCGTCTGGCGGTTCTGGACGCGATAAAGGTGCAGCGGTCGGTCCGCGCCGGGCTGCGGATTGCGGTCGCCTTGGCCGAAGACGGAATCATTCCGCGCGACGAGGCGGTGTTGCGCGTCGAACCCCGCGCCTTGTCCGAGCTTTTGCACCATCAGGTCGACCCGCGTGGGGCGCGTGACGTGATTGCGCGCGGGATTGCCGCCTCTCCCGGGGCTGCGACGGGCAAGTTGGTGTTTTCTTCGGCGGCGGCGCAGGCCAGTGCGGCCAAGGGGGAACCCTGCATTCTGGTGCGGCGCGAAACCTCGCCCGAGGATATCCGTGGCATGCATTCGGCGGCGGCTGTGCTGACCGAACGCGGCGGCATGACCAGCCATGCAGCGGTGATCGCGCGGGGCTTGGGCCTGCCCTGCGTGGTGGGTGCCAGCGACATGCGGCTGGATGCGCGCGACAAGACGCTGACCTCGGCTGATGGTCGCGTCTTTGGTGAGGGCGACGTGATTACGCTGGACGGCTCCAAAGGTGAGGCGCTGGCGGGCGTCGCCGAAATGCTGCCACCGGCGCTGGATGACAGTTTCCGGCGGCTGCTGGGCTGGGCTGATGCGGTGCGCGACATCGGCGTGCGGGCCAATGCCGACACGCCAGCGGACGCCGAAACCGCCCGCAAGTTCGAAGCGGAAGGCATCGGCCTGTGCCGCACCGAACACATGTTCTTTGACGAAGACCGTCTGGTCGTGATGCGCGAGATGATCTTTGCTGACACCGCTCAGGACCGAGCCGCTGCGCTGACCCGGCTTTTGCCAATGCAGCGCGATGACTTTGTGCAACTCTTTGAAATCATGCAGGGGTTGCCAGTGTGCATCCGTCTGTTTGACCCGCCGTTGCACGAATTCCTGCCCCATGACCGCGAGGGGCTGCGCGATCTGGCCGAAGCCCTTGACCGCCCTCTGTCCGAGGTTACCCGCCGCGCCGAGGCCCTGACCGAGGTCAACCCGATGTTGGGCATGCGCGGCGTTCGCCTTGGTGTCGTGCTGCCGGAAATCTATGACATGCAAGCGCAGGCGATCTTTGAAGCCACGATCGAAAGCGCGCGCCGGGGTGCCCCGGTGGTGCCGGAAATCATGATCCCGCTGGTGTCGGCAGCGCGTGAGGTGGAACTGGTCAAGACCCGGATCGACGCGGTGGCGGCAATGGTGCGGACCAAGGCCAAGGCCGATTTCGCCTATAAGCTGGGGGTGATGGTCGAAACCCCGCGTGCGGCGTTGCGGGCGGGGGAAATTGCCCAGCACGCTGCGTTTTTGTCCTTTGGCACCAATGACCTGACGCAGATGACCTACGGTCTGTCGCGCGATGATGCTGGCCGGTTCATGAATACCTATGTGCGCCAAGGGGTTTTCCCCGAAGACCCGTTCCACATCCTTGACGTTGATGGCGTGGGCGAGCTGTTGCTGATCGGCGCAGAGCGGGGCCGCAAGACCCGCGCGGACCTTACCCTGTCGATCTGTGGCGAGCATGGCGGCAACCCGGAATCGATCGAGTTTTGCCGCCGGGCCGGGTTCGACTATGTGTCCTGCTCTCCCTACAGGGTGCCGATGGCGCGGCTGGCGGCGGCGCATCTGGCGCTGCGAGATATTCAAAAAATCGTTTAGAAATAATTAGTTGTAATGTTTTCTTTAGGAAATTTCGCCCTTTTTAGGCGAGTTTTCGCCGAGTTTTCCTCGAAAACCGTTACAATTTTGCAACAGTGGTGGACCCCCCGGGCATCAGTCACCTAAGTGCCCCCTCGCTTGCAAGGCGGGGGTCACTTCCGCCGTTTTTGAAATAATAAACGGATGAGCAGTATGATTTCGATGGTGGTCGCGGGTGTAACCGCGCTTGCCCTGACGGTTGGTCCGTCGGTGCTGAATATGGATGCGTCGGGGGCCGGGTTTGATGCTGGTAATGCCCAGGCCGTGGCCGCGCCCGATCTGGTCTTGTTACCCGATCCTGATCTGTCGCTGTTGTTGGGGGCCGCCGCACAGACTGGCGGCCTGACCGAAGAATGGCTTCTGGCGCAACCGGTGCCGCAGGGCAACGGTGACTGGCAATGCCTGACCGAGGCCTTGTATTTCGAGGCCCGTGGCGAAAGCCTTGAGGGTCAGATCGCGGTTGCCGAAGTGATCCTGAACCGCGTCGACAGCCCGCTTTACCCCCACAGCGTTTGCGGTGTGGTCAAACAGCGCGGCGGTGGCGGGTGTCAATTTTCCTACGTCTGCGACGGGCGCACCGACAAGATGCGCGAGACCGAGGCCGCCGATCTGGCAGGGCGGATCGCGCGGGCCATGCTGGACGCAGCACCCCGGGTACTGACCGAAGGGGCCACGCACTTTCACACCAAAGGGGTCCGGCCAAGCTGGTCGAAGCGCTTTTCGCACACCGCGTCCATCGGTGCGCATTTCTTCTATCGCCAGCCGGGTGCCAGCGGCTGATGTCGCAACTGTCCTGCAAGGGGCCGGTCTTTCTGGTGACGGGGCGCGTGCCCATGCTATGAGGGGCCCATAAACGCTGCAGGGCAGGGCCACATGAGCGACATCGAACTTGCCTTTGCCCATCCAGAGGCGCGCGCCGAGGCTTCGGCCGGGGAAAATCCGCGCGACCGGATTTCGCTTCGTGACCATGTGGTCGAGGCTGACATTGGCGCTTTCCAGAAGGAACGTGGCCACAAGCAGCGCCTGCGCTTCAACGTGGTGGTCGAGGTCCGCCCGGTGACCGAGCCACTGGAGGATGACGTTGACCGCATCCTGTCTTATGACAAGATCACCGAAGCGATCGCCGACGGACTTGCAGCGGAACGGCTGAACCTTCTGGAAACACTGGCCGAAAGGGTTGCCGAACGCATTCTTGCCGAACCTGCCGCGATGCGCGCCTTTGTTCGGATCGAAAAGCTGGACATCGGTCCCTATGCGCTCGGGGTCGAAATTGTCCGGTCGCGGGCCGAGCGCCCCGTGCAGCGCAGCGGACAGGATGGGCTGGAAGCCGTGCATCCGCTGGTCGTCTTTCTGGACAATGCCGCAATCCTTGACGTGGGCCTGTCAGAAAAGCTGGATGCGCTTATGTCCGAAGGCTTGCCGCTGATCCTTGCCGTTGGCTTGCCCGACTTTGCTCGGGCTGTGACCGGCCATCGCCCGACCCAGCGCCGGGTCGACCTGCTGGCCATTGAACAGAACGCCTGGACCCTTGCCGCTTGCGATGCGCGTTGCGTGGTGGTGGCGACCCGGACGGAAATCGACTGGGCGATGAAGCGCGGGCAATGCGTGGTCTGGGCCCCGTCGAAACTGGTGCTGGACGCGGTCGACGGGCCAAAGGGGTCCGACCCGGTCGGGCTGGCGCTGTGGCTGGCCGAGACGCTGTCGGCAACAGCGTTGGTCGTTCACGGCAGCGTTGCAGTTCCGGCAGGAAGCCGCGTGCCGGTGCGCCGCACCTGATCCTTCCCCCTTGCCAAGCCGTCCCGCTTCGGCCAATCCCAAAGGCATGGAGTATTTTCGACCCATTGCGATGACCGACCCCGCCATCCCGGACGGTGCCTATCCCTTGGCCGGCGGCTGGTGCTGGTTCGACCGGGTCGAAGTCCTGTCGCGCAGCTTTGATCCCCATATCATCCCGGCGAGTGACCTGCCGACCCCGGTCCTTTCACGCCTGACCACGCGGCGTGCCGATTTCGCTGGGATCACGCTGGACCGGCCACGTCTGATGGGGATCCTGAACGTCACGCCGGACAGTTTTTCCGACGGTGGCAAGTATCTTGCGCTGGACAAAGCGGTGGCCGAGGGTCGCCGGATCGCCAAGTTGGCCGAGATTGTGGACATCGGTGGCGAAAGCACCCGCCCGGGTGCTGCCGAGGTTGCCGTCCCGGAAGAGATCACCCGCACCGCCCCGGTGATCGACGCTTTGCGGGGAGACGGAATGCTGGCCCCGATTTCCATCGATACCCGCAAGGCGCTGGTCGCGGTGTCGGCGCTGCAGGCCGGGGCAAGTCTGGTCAATGACGTGTCGGCTTTCGGCTTCGATCCCGCCATGGGCCCGCTGGTGGCGCGCGCCGGGGTGCCGGTGGTCCTGATGCATTCCCAAGGTTCGCCCGCGACGATGCAGATTGATCCGTCTTATGCCGACGTGCTGTTGGACGTCTATGACGCGTTGGCCGCCCGGCTGGCCGAGGCTGAGGCCATGGGCATCAGCCGCACCCGGATTGCCCTTGATCCCGGCATCGGTTTTGGCAAGACGCAGGCGCATAATCTGGCCCTGTTGCGCCGGCTGTCGCTGTTTCATGGCTTGGGCTGTGCGATCCTGCTGGGCTCCTCGCGCAAGCGGTTCATCGGGGCCATCGGTCAGGCTGATAGCCCCGAGTCGCGGATGCCGGGGTCGGTCGCTACCGCGCTGACGGGCCTTGCGCAAGGCGTGCAGATCACGCGGGTTCATGACGTGGCCGCAACCCGTCAGGCCTTTCGGCTTTGGCAGGCAATGCACACCGATCATCTGGAGGGACAGGTATGACGGCCAAACTTTTCGGCACCGATGGCGTGCGCGGTCGGGCGAACCAATGGCCGATGACGGCCGAACTGGCGTTGAAGCTGGGGGCCGCCGCCGGGCGGTATTTCCGCCGTGACGGCACCACGGCGCATCGGGTGGTGATCGGCAAGGACACGCGGCTTTCGGGCTACATGCTGGAAAACGCGCTGACGGCAGGGTTCACCTCTACCGGAATGGAGGTGCTGCTTTTGGGCCCGGTGCCGACGCCTGCGGTGGGCTATCTGACGCGGTCGATGCGGGCAGATGTGGGGGTGATGATCTCGGCCTCCCACAACCCGCATCAAGACAACGGCATCAAGCTCTTCGGTCCCGACGGGTTCAAGCTGTCGGATGCAGCCGAGGCTGAGATTGAAGCCATGGTCGCGGGGGAAATCCGGCCCGCCAAGCCGGAAGACATCGGTCGCGCCAAGCGGATCGAGGACGGTCGCGGCCGCTATCAGGAGTTCGTCAAGACCAGCTTTCCGAATGGCCTGCGGCTGGACGGATTGAAGGTTGTGATCGACTGCGCCAACGGGGCGGCCTACAAATGCGCCCCCGAGGTGCTTTGGGAGTTGGGGGCCGAGGTGATCCCGGTCGGTGTCGCGCCGAACGGCACCAACATCAACGACCGCTGCGGATCGACCCATACCGAAACGGCGGCCGAGGCGGTGGTGACGCATCACGCGCATGTCGGCATCAGCCTGGATGGTGACGCCGACCGGCTGATGATCCTGGACGAGACCGGCCGGGTGGCGGACGGCGACCAGATCATGGCGCTTTTGGCCGCACGCTGGGCCGATGAGGGGCGTCTGCGCGGTGGCGCCTTGGTGGCCACGGTGATGTCTAACCTGGGGCTGGAACGTTTTCTTGCGGGCAAGGGCATCGGGCTGGAACGCACCGGTGTCGGTGACCGTTATGTGGTCGAACGGATGCGCGCGGGCGGCTTCAACCTTGGCGGCGAGCAGTCCGGCCATATCGTGATGACTGACTATGCCACCACCGGCGACGGTCTGGTCGCGGGGCTGCAGTTTCTGGCCGAGATGGTGCGGACCGGGCGTCCGGCGTCAGAACTGGCCCAGTCGTTTGCGACCGTGCCGCAAATGCTGAAGAATGTCCGCTTTGCCGCCGGGGGGCGTCCGCTGGAGGTGGATACCGTCAAGCAGGTCATCGCCGCGAATGAGGCGCGGATCGCCGGCAAGGGCCGCATCCTGATCCGCAAATCCGGAACCGAACCTCTTATCCGCGTCATGGCGGAATGCGAAGATGAGGCTATGCTTGCCGACGTGATCGCCGAGATTGTCAGCGCGGTCGAGGCGGCGGTCTGAACCGGTCGCAACGGTCTGCAAAAGGGAGAGGCCTAAGTGCAACACGTCAAATCTGTCGCTTTGGCATTGCTCCTGTTCTGGCCTGCGGGGGCGCATGCCGACGACGCTATCACCGTCGCCGGGCATGAGATTGTCGTCATCGGCGACGGGATCTGGTCGGCGACACTCGCGGTGGATGGGGTGACCCTTCATGAAAACGGCCTGATCTTTCTGGACGCGCAGGTGCAGGATCTTGGCGGGCTGGCGGTTGTGACCGGGGTGGCGGGCGCCGGGGGCAATGCCTGCAATGCGCCGCCGTTTGTCCTTACCTTGCCTGAAGGCGGCCCGGCCGAATTCTTCGGCCCGGTCGACAGTTGTGCCAACCTGATGCCGTCGGTCGAGGCCGAGACGTTGGTTTTTGCGTCCGACGCCCTGCCGGGCTACCCCGGTGAAGTCTGGATATGGACCCCCGGAAAGGGATTTGCCGCAGGTCCGTCCCGCGATTTTGTGGCCACCGCCGGTTGGGAGGATTTTGACAGCTTGGCTGAAGCGCACCCGGCAGATGCCTTGGCCATTGCTCCGGCGCTTGCGGCTTTGCAGGCAGGCCTTGGGCCAGACTATCCGGACTTTGCCAAGCGAATTTCGGATCTGGGGTCGGGCGATCTGACGCCGATGGGCTATCTGGGTCGCGCCTGCATCAAGTTCACCTGCGATGAGGATTGGGCGCTGCTTTACCTTGATCGCGCAAGTCAGGGCGTCTTTGCCGCCTGGGCCGTCGCAGGAATAGCCGAGCCGCGACTTTGGCCCGCTGACCGCGAGCTTTGGCCTGAAGATGCCCGCGCGGCCCTTCCGGCCCCGGTCGTGCAATAGCCATCCCCTAAGGCTTGCCACATGAGACGGCAAGGTCCAGTGCCGTCGGCTCCGGGTTTGTCCTAGGCAGCCACGGCCGGGGCTGAGGGCTTCATCGCCAGGACAAGCAGCGCAAGAAGACTTGCCCCGAACAATAGCCACAAAGAACTGAGCCAGAGCATCTCGAACGAGCCGGTCGTGTCCAGAAGATAGCCGCCCAGATAGGCCGCCGCTGCACTGCCAAGGGCGTGGCCAGCCGAGATCATCCCCATCGTCTGCCCCATGACCCTGATGCCGATGTGGCTGGCAGCAAGGCTGGCGGTGACCGGGACGGTCGAATAGTCGACGACGCCAAAGAAGATGGCGAACATGAACAAGACCTCGATCCCGGTGCCGGGCAGATTGATCAGGATGATGTAGGTCAGCGCGCGCAAGGTATAGATTGCGGCCAGCAGCATCGGGCGGTTCACCCGGTCGGTCAGCCAGCCCGCGCCGATCATGCCAAAAAGGTTGACCAGGGACAGCACGCCGTAAGCGGTGGCGCTTTGTAGCGGTGGAAAACCACAGAAATCGGCAAAGGGCAGGAAATGCGTCTCGATCGCCCCGGAGGAGGTGAAACCGCAGATCAGAAAGCTCCAGAACAGGGCGTGAAAGGCGGGACGGCGGAGGATAAATGCGAAGTCCTGCGCAAAACTGGACCCGTCCTTGCCGCGTCTTGCGGTGTCAGCCGAGGCCCCTGGCATCATCGCCCGGATGCAGGGGATCAGCGCCAGGCTGGCCAGCGACAGCGCGCCAAAGCACCAGCGCCAACTGGCAAAGGACAGGATCAGCGCAATCAGCGGCACGATCACGAACTGCCCTCCGGTCGCGCCCGAGGTGGCCGTCCCGACCGCGACGCCGGGCCGGTGCGTGATGGTGCGGGTGACGGCGGTGGCCACGACATGGCTGGCGACGATCCCGAAGCCAAGGGCGCAAAAAAAGCCATAACCGATGACGAACATCGCCTTGCCGTTCATCAGCGCGACAATGCCGCAGCCGATGCCCAGCATCCCAAGCCCAAGGTTAAGCGTGAACCTTGGCCCCTTGCGGTCAACCAGACGCCCGGCAAAGGGGGCGACGATTGCGACGACCACCAGGGCCGCCGCGCCAACGCCCGAGATATAGCTGCTGGTCCAGTCAAACTCGCGCTGCCAGACCGGCATCAACAGGCTAAGCGTGGCGCGGCCGGAGGATGCTATGGCCAACGCCAGAAAGCCGAAGGCCACGATGGCCCAAGGTTGCGTCCGTCGTGGGGTGTCGCCGGCGTGTGGGGGTGGGGTAGTCATCAGACCCTCCGTTTGCCTAACTTGGCATGGCTCTGTCGGTGTCACAAGCCGTCTTTCCGATGTGCCCGGCCCTTGGTCCCGGCGTGTGGATGTTGTTCATCTGGCCGCAGGTCGCGGATTTGGGTCCAAGACGGGCAGGAACGCGGATCAGAGGTTTCGCTCGGCGGCCCAGCCGTTGTCGCAAGTCAGGCTCTGGAAACGGATCGTGCAAAGGACCGTTTCGCCCCCGGGCAGGGTATACTTGAGCCGGGTGCCAAAGCTGACGCCCTCGCCGCCGCCGATCAGCGCCATGTCGGGGGCCGGGGCTTGACCCGCTTGCTGGACGGGAACACGCTGACCGTCTTTGCTCAGCGCCAGTATTGGCCGAGCGGCGATGTCTGCAAGCGCAAGCGAACTGCCGATGTTGTTCAGACCGATCCAGACCACCGCCAGCAAGATGAGACCGATCACCAACCATTTGCGCATGTCGTTTCCCCCTTTCCTTTGGCGATCCTGCCCGACTCTGTGCCCCCGGGAAAAGAAGAAAGGGCGCCACGGGGGCGCCCTTTTGCAGAAAGCTTCGTGTGATCAGTTCCGCGCCTTGTCGACCATCTTGCCCTTGGAAATCCACGGCATCATGTCGCGCAGTTTCTTGCCGACCAGTTCGATCTGGTGTTCGTCGTTCGACCGGCGCGAGGCCTTGATCGTCGGCTGGCCAACAGCGTTTTCCAGCATGAAGTCGCGGACGAACTTGCCGGACTGGATGTCGGACAGGACGGCTTTCATCCGGGCCTTGGTCTCGACATACGGCAGGATGCGCGGGCCGCTGACATACTGGCCATACTCGGCGGTGTTCGAGATCGAGTAGTCCATGTTGGCGATGCCGCCCTCATAGATCAGGTCGACGATCAGCTTGACCTCGTGCAGGCACTCGAAATAGGCCATTTCCGGCTCGTATCCGGCTTCGACCAGCGTCTCGAACCCCATGCGGATCAGTTCGACAAGGCCGCCGCAAAGGACAGCCTGCTCGCCGAAAAGGTCGGTTTCGCATTCCTGACGGAAGTTGGTCTCGATGATCCCCGACCGACCGCCACCGATGGCGCTGCAATAGGACAGGCCGATTTCCATCGCCTTGCCGGTCGCGTCATTGTGGACGGCCACCAGGCAGGGCACGCCGCCGCCCTTGGTGTATTCGCCGCGCACGGTATGGCCGGGGCCTTTGGGGGCCATCATGATGATGTCGACGCCCTTTTTCGGCTCGATCAGGCCGAAATGGATGTTCAGGCCATGCGCGAACGCAATCGCGGCGCCTTCACGGATGTTGTCGTGGACGTATTTGCGGTAGGTTTCGGCCTGCAGTTCGTCCGGCATGGTGAACATGATCAGGTCGGCCCATTTGGCGGCCTCGGCAATGCCCATGACCTTCAGGCCTTCGCCTTCGGCTTTCTTGGCGCTGGGCGAGCCTTCGCGCAGCGCCACGACCAGGTTCTTGGCCCCCGAATCGCGCAGGTTCAGCGCGTGGGCGTGGCCCTGGCTGCCGTAGCCCAGAATGGCGACCTTCTTGTCCTTGATCAGGTTCACGTCGCAGTCACGGTCGTAGTAAACGCGCATTTTGCGTCTCCTTTATGGGTTGATGACGGCAGGATAAGGATTTTCCGACGGTTTCCCGTGCATTCTTTCCTAGTGGCGGCATTTTTGGTAAAGGATCATGTGTGAAACCATGATTTAACGGAAGATCCATGCTTGACGACACCGACCGTCGCATCCTGCGCCATTGGCTGGCCGAGCCTGCGCTTGACCGTGCCGCACTGGCGGAACGGGCGGGCGTGACGGCGGCAACCCTCTGGCGCAGGCTGGACCGGTTGCGCGCGGGCGGGGTGATCAAGGCGGAAGGGGCGGTGATCGACTGGCG
>CAIXBE010000628.1 GCA_903917595.1 uncultured Rhodobacterales bacterium | reverse complement strand
GCAGGGGTTGATCAGGGTCAAAAGCCCGGCCAGATATGCAAAGATCAGGTCCATCGGGCGACCATACCGGCACCCTGCCGACTGTCATCCAAAGCTTTCGTAAGCGGGCGTGAGGCAGCGTGACAGGCTTGAAACATTGGCCACCGCCCCGACCACACTTATGCGGCTGGCGGCTCCCACAGTTCTATCGGAGTGCCTTCAGGATCGTGGATGCGCGCAAAATGGCCATAGGTCCCGTCGCCGTCCCAATCCGCGCGCGTCTCGACCGCGATGCCTGCCGTCTCAAGCTCCAAGATCAGCCCGGCCAGCCCGTCGACTCGCAGGTTCAGCATCCACTGCTTGTCAGCCGCAAAGTAGTCGGTTGTGGCCTTGAACGGCGAAAACACCGTCGGCCCGGCCTCTTGCATCCAAATC
Organism: uncultured Rhodobacterales bacterium; assembly: GCA_903917595.1. GTDB lineage: Bacteria > Pseudomonadota > Alphaproteobacteria > Rhodobacterales > Rhodobacteraceae > Tabrizicola > Tabrizicola rara. The sequence goes on along the minus strand of CAIXBE010000628.1, from coordinate 8,414 downwards.
GCCACATCGGGCTGGGTGATGCCAAGATGCAGACGATACCAGTCGTTCAGCGCCGCCGGATCGCTGGCCCGAAAGAAGATCCCGCCGATCCCTGTCACCCGTCCCATGTCACTTCCTCCAAGGGTGAATTGCGTTCAGTAGAATTCAAGCTGCACATCGACCGCGTTTGCAAGAACTATCCCTGCCTCGACTTGCAGCATGAATGTTCGCAGTTGATCAAACGCAATTCGCTCCATGCAAAAGGGCCGCCCCTTGGGCGACCCTCTCACGAATTCGAAATCTCGCAAAGGCTCAGCCGTTGACAACGTCTTTCAGCGCCTTGGCGATGGCGAACTTGACCTGACGGTCGGCGGGCTTTTGCATCTGCTCACCCGTGGCCGGGTTGCGGACCATACGCTCGGGGCGGGCCTTGCAGGCCACTTTGCCAAGACCCGGCAGTGTGATCGAGCCGCCAGCCGCGACTTCGGTCGCCACGACCGATGCAATCGCGTCCAACGCTGCACTTGCGGTCTTCTTGTCAGAGCCCATGGCTTCCGCCACAGCGGCAACCAGTTGGGTCTTGGTCATCGGTTTGGACATTGGATCATCCTTTGTGTTGTTCTTTTAAAGCCAAATTCCCGCGATCTGCAGGCGAACTAATTCCGGAAACGAGTCGCTGTTCCAGACACACAGTTTCCCGGCCATAATCAAGCCCTGAACGCTGAAACCGTGGATTTTGACGTGTTTTTCGCGGCGCTAAAGGAAGGCGGTTTCCTCGAAGCTGCGCAGTTTGCGGCTGTGAAGACGGGCCAAGGGCGCCTCACGCAGGCGTTCCATCGCGCGGATACCGATCTGAAGATGACGGCTGACCTGCGTCTTGTAAAAGTCGCTTGCCATGCCCGGCAGCTTCAGCTCGCCATGCAGCGGCTTGTCCGAGACACACAACAGCGTGCCGTAAGGCACCCGGAACCGAAACCCGTTGGCGGCAATCGTGGCGCTCTCCATGTCCAGCGCAACGGCACGGGATTGCGACAACCGGCGCACCGGACCAGAGTGGTCGCGCAGTTCCCAGTTGCGGTTGTCGATGGTGGCAACCGTGCCGGTCCGCATGATGCGCTTCAGCTCATACCCTTCCAGCTGGGTGACTTCCGCAACGGCCTTTTCCAGCGCGATCTGAATCTCCGCCAGCGCCGGGATCGGTACCCAGACCGGCAGGTCATCGTCCAGCACATGGTCGTCGCGCAGATAGGCATGGGCCAGCACAAAGTCGCCCAAGGACTGGCTGTTGCGCAAGCCAGCGCAATGGCCAACCATCAGCCAGGCATGCGGCCGCAGGACCGCGATATGGTCCGTCGCGGTCTTGGCGTTCGACGGACCCACGCCGATGTTGACCAGAGTGATCCCCTGACCATCCGCCCGCTTGAGGTGATAAGTCGGCATCTGCGGCATCTTGGCCACGGGGGCAAGCACCCCGTCCGCCGCCGTGATCACCTGATTGCCGGTGGCCACAAATGCCGTATAGCCCGAACCAACATCGCCCAGCATCGACCGGGCATAGGCCTCGAACTCGTCGACATAGAACTGATAGTTGGTGAACAACACGTGGTTCTGGAAATGCTCGGGGTCGGTCGCGGTGTAATGCGACAACCGCGCCAGACTGTAATCCACCCGCTGCGCCGTAAACGGCGCCAGCGGGGCCGAACCGTCGGGATAGCGCGTCAGCACCCCGTTGACGATGTCGTCATTCGTGGTCGCCAGATCGGGCACATCGAACACATCGCGCAGGCTGAAATCCATCACCCCGTCATGCGGCACCGACTGCCCGGCCATGGCGAAATGGATCGGGATCGGCGTGTCCGAAGCGCCGATCTCAACCGAAACGCCATGGTTTTCCACCAGAAGCTCGATCTGCTGGATCAGATAATTGCGGAACAGATCAGGCCTTGTGACCGTGGTCGCATAGGTCCCGGGGCTTGAGACATGGCCAAAGGACAGACGCGAGTCGACCTTGTCGAAACTGACAACGGTCAACCGGATTTCCGGATAATACGCACGCACCCGCTGGCCGGGATGGCCCTTGGCCACGGTCTTGGCAAATTCCTGCGCCAGAAAGCCCGTCGCTTCGGTGTAGATCACCTCAAGCAGATCAACCGCTGCTGCCGCATCGGTAAAGCTTTGGTGCGCCCGTGCCGGTGGGCTAAGCGTGTCGGTCGGTTGGTCGTCCTGCATCTTGTGTCCTGTATTTGATCCGGCATTAAAGCCGAAACCGGGACCTCTCCGCAAGTGAAGCCATTGTGACGGTCGTCCAGCGCCCCCATCCCGGCCCCCATCGACCGCAAATTGCTGCTGCGGACTTGCACCTTCCGGCGCTCCCTCCGATAGTCGGACCCATGCCTACACTCCTTTCCCTTGGCCACGGCTACTCTGCCCGCGCCCTTGCCCGCCTGCTGGTCCCGCAAGGCTGGCGGGTGATTGGCACCACACGCAGCGCGGCCAAGGCCCAGGTGTTTCAGGCCGAGGGGGTGGAACCCCTGCTCTGGCCAGCCGATCTTGGCCCGGCACTGGGTCAGGCGACCCATATCCTGGCCTCGGCCGCCCCGGACGGCGACGGCGATCCGTTCTTGCAAAACGCGCCCGACATCGCCCGCTCTGGCGCGGTCTGGGTCGGCTATCTGTCGACAACCGGTGTTTACGGCGACCACAAAGGCGCCTGGGTGGACGAGACAAACCCCCTGACCCCCGCCTCCGACCGTGGCCGCCAAAGGGTGCTGGCCGAGGCTCAGTGGCGCGCAACCGGCTTGCCGGTCCACATCTTCCGGCTGGCAGGCATCTATGGCCCGGGCCGGGGTCCGTTCGAAAAAGTGCGCGACGGCACGGCACGAAGGATCATCAAGCCCGGTCAGGTCTTTGGCCGCATCCATGTCGACGACATCGCGCAGGTGCTGCTGGCGTCAATCAACCGCCCCAACCCCGGTGCCGCCTACAACGTCTGCGACGACAACCCTTGCCCGCCCGAAGAAGTGCTGGCCCATGCAGCACAGCTTCTGGGCCTGCCGGACCCGCCCGCTGTCGATTTCGACACTGCAGACATGACCGAGATGGCCCGCAGCTTTTACGGCGAATCGAAACGCACCCGGAATGACCTGATCAAGACGGAACTTGGGGTTCACCTGCGCTATCCCGACTATCCCGCAGGTCTGCAGGCCCTGTTGCAGGAAGAAATCACGCAGACCTGACCACAAATCTGATCGCAGCCCAAACCCCACAAAATTTGCCTAAAATTGTGCTTCCTCTTGGAAAAAATACTCCACGGGGAGCGCGAGGGGTGTGAAACCCCTCGCTTGGGCCGGGGGGAGCGCGAGGGCTGTGAAACCCCTCGCTTCCGCAGGCTCAGTGCCGGAACGCCTGATCGCCCCAGACTTCGGCAACCCGCGCGTCCCGGCCGCAAGCCTCGCGGTAGAACTTGTAGGCGTTCGACTGTTTCTTCGGCCCGGCCCGGGTCAGGATGATGCCGGTCCCCTTGTAATAATCCTGATGATACTCCTCGGCGACCCAGAAGGTTTTCGCCGCCTTCACCGGTGTCACAACCTTCGTGCCAAGCACCGCCTCGGCATCCGTCACCGCCGCCAGCGCCGCCGCTTTCTGATCGGCACCTGACACGAAGATCGCCGTCCGGTAAGCATCGCCCCGGTCACAGAACTGCCCGCCTGCGTCCAGCACATCGACCGACCGCAGGAATTTGGCCATCAGCTCGCCGTAGGAGATCACCGAATTGTCAAAGGTGATCTCGACCGCTTCGTAGTGGCCTTCATGGTCGTCATAGGTCGGGTTCTCTGACGATCCACCCGTATAGCCGGACACCACACTTTTCACGCCCTTGACGCTTTCAAAGTCCGATTCCACGCACCAGAAACAGCCGCCGGCCACGATGGCCTTTTCCGTCTCGGCCGCAGCCGCCCCGGCAAGGCCCAGCCCCACCGCAATCGCCAGTTTCCACATGATCTGCTCCCTGTCCCGTTGCCGGGGACCCTGAGGCCATACCCCGCTCCGGTCCACTCACCGGCGCGTGAGGTCACCAAAGGGTGATCGGCCCGCAGCTTAAGGTGACGCCACCGGGATGCAGGCTGCAGGATCAGCCTCGGGCAGCGGGCATCGCACAGGCCCCGTCGCGCGCCCTGACGGGACAAGGATCACCTCGGTCGCGCTTCGGACCGTCAGGACCAGTCCCGGCACCAGCCCCACGCGCGACCGGGCATCGGCACGGAACGCCGCATCTATGCCGATGATTCCGCCGAACAGCTTTAACAGTGCCGGGTTCTCGCCCAGGTTCAGGTGGCCGGTTCCGACATTGTAGGCAGCCGTGTCCAGATAGGTCACCGGCAGGTCCGCTATCCCTTCAAGGTTGTCCAGACTGCCCAGCCGCCCCTGTCCACCAGCAAGCGCTGCCGAAATCCCCAGAACCCGGTCCCGAGAGCTTCCGAAGATCACGAAGGGCTGCGGCAGATCGCCAATGTCGCGCGCCTGCGACCGGAAGACATCGATGTCGACATCCGGCGCGATCAGAACAACACCCGCCAGATGGTCCAGCGCATGCGACCCGTCGCGCAGCACCATCTGGCGCAGCGTCTCCATCGTCACCAGCGCCCCCATGGAATGCGCAACGATGACGATTTCCTCTGCCCCGGCGGCAAGCATTTCGCCCAGCAGGTCTTCCAGCCCGCTGCGGGCGAACAGGGCCGACTCCCGGTCATGCACATAACCCAGAGCTGACCCGCGTGAGGGCCAGGCGTAATGCACCGCAACCCCCGGCACCGCCAGATCATGGTGCATCTGCGCGACCCGGTAGACGCCTTCGGCCATGGTGTTGTTGAAGCCATGCACATAGACTACCGCGCCGGTCTGGCCGCGATTTGCCATCTCGTCTTGCAGGGCCAGACGGAAATCCGTTGCCGACGCAAAGCGGCTTTCATCCAGCACCAGAAAATCCCGGGTGGCATCGGGCTTGCGGGTACGGGGCGGCCAATTCAGTTCTCCCAACTCGCGGTCCGGCGGGATCGACACCGCATAGCGCAGGAAACTGGCCCGGTCCGCGCGTTCAAAACCAAAGCCCTCTGGCCCGTCAAGCCGTGTGGTGGCCACAAAAATCGCTTCTGGCTGACCTTCTGCCGTTCCCGGCGGGGCTTGGGTGAAATCTCCGCGCGCCGCACAGCCAGCACACAGGAGGAGAACCAGAACCAGCCGACGCAAGGGGCACCTCAGGGATTTGCGCGAACCCTCTGCCCTTCGGCGGGCCGGGTCAAGCACGGGCCGGTCGGAACGGCAAACCCTTGCAGCCAACATACCCCCCAACCCGGAACAATCCCCCTTGGCCAAGTCCGCGACGCACCTTAGCGTGGCCGCGCACAGGAAAGGCCCACGACCATGATCGACCACGTTTCCACCCATCAGGCGGAAGAGGATGCCCGCAATGACCAGATCCTGATCTGGGTCGATGGCGTTCTGAAACCCAAGGCGCAGGCGGTGGTCAGCGTTTACGATTCCGGTTTCATGCTGGGCGATGGCGTGTGGGAAGGGATCCGGCTTTACAACGGCAAATGGACCTTCCTTGACGAACACATCGACCGGCTGTTCGAGGCGGCAAAGGCGATTGATCTGGATATTGCCCGCAGCCGCGAAGATGTCATCGCCGCCGTCCTTGAAACGCAAGCGGCCAACGGCATGACCACCGACGCCCACGCCCGCCTGATGGTCACTCGCGGCGTCAAGACCCGGCCTTTCCAGCATCCGCGCCTGTCTCAGCAAGGCCCGACCATGGTGATCATCATGGAGCACAGCCGCCAGAAACTGCCCCGCCCGATCACCCTTGCCACCGTCCCCCACCTGCGCGGCCTGCCGATGACGCAGGACCCGAAGCTGAACTCGCATTCAAAGCTGAACTGCATCCTCGCCTGCATCGCCGCACAGAAGGCCGGCGCGGATGAGGCCTTGATGCTGGACGTGCATGGCTTTGTGAACACCACCAACGCCTGCAACTTCTTTATCGTAAGAAAAGGCGAGCTTTGGACCAGCACCGGCGATTACTGCATGAACGGGATCACCCGCCAAAAGGTGCTGGACCTTGCCCGCGCCAACGGGATCACGGCGCGGGAGCGGAACTTCTCGCTCGTCGACACCTATGGCGCGGACGAGGCGTTTCTGACCGGCACCTTCGGCGCGCAGACCCCGGTGGGGATGATCGACGGGAGGCAGATCGGCAGCGGCCAGATGGGGCCGGTGACCGAACGCCTGCGCGAACTTTACAAGAAATTGGTAGGAGCATGACCATGCAGAAAATTGACCGTTCCCTTCACCTGCGCAGCCGCACCTTTCTACGGGCCGATAACTGCGACGTCGCAGACCTTGCCGCAATTTGTGAAGTGGCAACCGATGTGACGGACTATCCCCTTGCTGCGACAGCAGAAAAAGGTGTTCTGATCTACGGTTGCCCGACTCTTGCACCCCGCCTGTCGGACCCGGATTTTGCTGATGCCCTGATGGCGGAATGGGCTGACGCTCTTGCAAATGGCCCGGGCGTCATCGTCCTTTCCGGCGCCGAGCCTGACCTTGCCATGATCGACCGCGCGAGCGCCATCTTCCGCGAGCTGATTGCCCGGCAGAACGCCGCTGGCACGGGTGGCGGCGACCATTTCGCCAAGCCGGGCGCGAATGACCGGCTGTGGAACAGCCTTGAAAAGCATTGCCTTGCCGACCCCGTGAATTTCGCCCGCTACTACGCCAACCCCTTCCTTGCGCTGGTCTCTCAGGCCTGGCTTGGCCCCTACTACCAGATGACCGCGCAGTTGAACGTGGTGAACCCCGGCGGGGCCTCCCAATCCCCTCACCGCGACTATCACCTTGGTTTCCAGTCAGCCGATGCCGTGGCGCGCTACCCCTCCCATGTCCACCGCTTCTCGCCCATGCTGACGCTGCAAGGCGCTATTGCCCATGTCGATGCCACGATCGAGGCCGGGCCGACCCTCCTCCTCCCGCACAGCCAGAAGTACGAGCCCGGCTATCTGGCCACCAGCCGCCCCGATTTCCGCAGCTATTTCGACGCCCATGCCGTGCAACTGCCGCTGAAGAAGGGCGATATGCTGTTCTTCTCTCCGGCGCTGTTCCACGCCGCAGGCACCAACCACACCACCGACGTCAAGCGCATGGTGAACCTCTTTCAGGTCTCATCCGCCTATGGCCGCGCGATGGAAAGCATCGACCGCACCGCGATGTGCAAGGCGCTTTATCCCGCGTTTCTGGCCGCCAAGGACCTGACCGCCGACCAGATTGCCAACACCATCGCCGCCAGCGCCGAAGGCTACAGCTTTCCGACCAACCTTGACCGTGACCCGCCCATCGGCGGCCTTGCGCCAAAGTCCCAAGCTGCCCTGATGCATGAGGCGCTTGCCGCCCGCTGGACGCCCGAAACCCTGAACGCCACCCTAGACGCCCAAGCCGCAAAGCGCCTGCCATGAAAGTTGCCCGATGAAGATAGCCATGTGGTCCGGCCCCCGGAACCTGTCCACCGCCCTCATGTATGCCTTCGCCTCGCGCCCTGATTGCGCCACGACGGATGAACCGTTTTACGCTGCCTACCTGTCCGCCACAGGGATCGACCACCCGATGCGTGACAAGGTCATTGCCAGCCAGCCCACCGACCCGGCCAAGGTTGCAGCGCTTTGCACCGGGCCGAACCCGAACGGCAAGGCGCACTGGTATCAAAAGCACATGACCCTGCACATGATCCCGGCCTTTGACCGTGGCTTTCTGAAGGACCTTTCCAACGCCTTCCTGATCCGCCACCCCGCCCGGGTCATCGCCAGCTACGCCAAGAAGCGCGAGGCTCCAACCCTGGCCGACATCGGCTTTATACAACAGGCTCAGCTGTTCGATCAGGTTGCCGATCTGACCGGCACCGCCCCGCCGGTCATTGCCGCCGAAAGCATCCGCGCCAACCCGCGTGCGGCGCTAACCCAACTGTGCGACGCACTTGACCTGTCCTTTGACGATGCCATGCTGTCCTGGCCTGCCGGTCCCAAACCGCATGACGGGGTCTGGGCACCGCACTGGTATAATGCCGTCCACAGATCCATCGGCTTTGAAGACCCCGAAGGTCCGCTTCCCGACCTGCCCGCCGATTTCCAGCGCCTCGCCGATCAGGCCCTGCCGGCCTACGAACGCCTTGCCGCCCATGCGATCTGAAAGGTCCGACCCATGCGCCATGCCCTTCTTGCCTTTGCATTCCTGACCCAACCAGCCCTTGCTGAAATCTCGCTGCAGGACGCGACTGCGGGCATGGACCTTGTCCCTTGCGAGCTGTCGAACCTTGCCTGCACTACGATGACCCTGCCGCTTGATCCGCGCGGGAATGATCCGGACCAGACCATCGACATCACCTTTGC
>CAIXBE010000627.1 GCA_903917595.1 uncultured Rhodobacterales bacterium | reverse complement strand
GTTCTCCCAGCGTTGCTTCAGGTACTCTTCAAAATACCATGCGGAGGAGCGCTTGAGGACGGCGCGCTTTCGGTCAGGTGGCGTTTCGAACTGCAGCCATTTCGCGACGCTACGCCGGGGAAACCCCGTTCGCCGTCCGATGTTGAGCGACAACCACCATGGCCGGTTGCGACAACCATCTTGGCCGGTGGGACTGAACGGAAGACGGGCATGCCCGTCTGGAGGGCAGTCCCACCGGCCTCATAGTTTTTCGGGTTAGGTGCTGGTCGCTGCGGGTTGGTAAGCCGGGTTCTTCTGTCGTCCAGCGGAGGATCCGGGTTGGCCTACAAACCCATCACCGACCAGCAAGTGAGACTTTATATGTCAGACCTCCAGACCCACAGTCAGCGAACCGCTGCCGCCCGCGCCGGGTTCAGCGAACGCACCGCACGCCGCATTGACGCCGATCCGACGCTGCCATCCAACCGCAAGATCGCGCACGGCCGCACCGTCGCGGACCCTCTTGAAGGATATTGGGAAGCCGACCTGCTCCCTTTGCTGGCCAAGGACAGCACCCTTCAGGCGATCACCCTGTTACGTCATCTGCAAAGTCTGCATCCGCTGGCTTTCCCCGATGATCGCATCCGACGCACCCTTGAGCGGCGAATCCGGCAGTGGCGGGCGCTGAACGGACCAGAGCGTGACATCATCTTCCGTCAATCGCCTGAGCCCGGCTATATGGCGCAGTCCGACTTCACCCATGCGGACGATCTCGGCGTGATGATCGCGGGGCAGCCGTTCCCGCATCTGCTTTATCACTTCGTAATGGTTTACAGCCGCTGGGAACATGTCGGTGTGGTTCTGGGCGGCGAGAGCTTCACGGCTTTGGCCGAAAACCTGCAACAGGCCCTTTGGTCGCTGGGCGGCGTGCCGCACAACCACCGCACCGACAGCCTGTCCGCCGCTTTCCGCAACCTGACCGCTGACCAGCGTGAGGACATTACCCTGCGTTATGAGGCCTTTGTCGGGCACTACGGCATGGAGGCTAGCCGCAACAACCGGGGTGAGGCCCACGAGAACGGCGCGGTGGAATCGCAAAACCGGCATCTCAAGGCCGCCATTGCACAGGCGCTGATCCTGCGCGGTAATCGCGACTTCGCGTCCATCGCCGATTACCGGCGCTTCGTGGATCTCTTGGTGGCCCGGCGCAACCGACAGCGGGCCGACGCGGTTCTGGCAGAGCGGGGGCATCTGAGGCCCCTGCCTGCACGCCGCACCACCGACTTCACCGAGACCGTTGTTCCTGTCACCCGGACCGGCGGCTTTCTGGTCAAAAGCGTCTTCTACAGCGCGCCGTCACAGCTGATTGGCCAGCGTCTGCGGGTGCATGTCTATGACGATCGCATCGAAGCTTTTCTAGGTGCCACGCTCGTCGTCCACCATCCTCGGGCGCGTGGGCGGGATGACGGGCACCGGGTTCATGTCGTCAATTACCACCATGTCATCCATGCTCTGCGCCGCAAACCGCAGGCCCTATGCAACTCGGTCTACCGTGACAACCTGTTCCCCCGCATTGAATATTCGGAAGCTTGGAAGGTGCTGCAACGCGATCTGCCACGCCGGGATGCATGCCGCCGCATGGTCGATCTGCTGTTCATCGCTCACGACCGGGCATGCGAGGCGGAACTGGCGCATCTGCTCGCCGCAGACCTTGCCTGCGGGACCCTCCCAGATCCTGAGGCCCTGACATTGCGGCTGATGCCAAGGCACACGGCATTGCCCCAAGATGTCGCTGTGTCCCATCCATCCCTCGCCAGCTTCGATGCTCTTCTGGGGGGCGCCGCATGACCGCCCGCGAGATCGACATCCACACCTTGCCCAGCATGTTGACCGCGCTGCGCCTGCCCAGCTTCCACAAGCTCTGGCAGGAGATCGCTTCTCGGGCCGACACCGAAGGCTGGCCCGCTGCCCGGTTCCTTGCCGTTCTGGCCGAATACGAACTGGCCGAGCGCGACATGCGCCGCATCCGCCGCCATCTGACCGAGGCGCAACTGCCGGCGGGCAAGACCTTGGCCACCTTCGACTTCAAGGCCTTGCCATCCCTGCCGCGCGCCCGGGTCGAAGCCCTCGCTGCCGGTGATTGGCTGGACGGCGGCGGCAACCTCATCGCAATTGGCAATTCCGGCACCGGCAAAACTCATGTTCTGTGCGCAATCGGCCATGCCTTGGTCGAAGCTGGGCACCGAGTCTTTTACAGCCGAACCAGCGACCTGGTGCAAAAGCTTCAAGTCGCCCGCCGCGATCTTGTCCTCGAGGCTGCCTTGGCCAAACTGGACAGGTTCGACCTGATCATCCTCGACGACATCACCTATGCCCACAAAGACCAGGCCGAGACCGGTGTCCTCTTCGAACTGATCGCCCGGCGCTACGAATACCGCAGCATTGCCATCGCCGCCAACCAACCCTTCAGCGGCTGGGATCAGATATTCCCGGACAAAGCCATGACCGTCGCCGCCATCGACCGGCTGGTTCACCATGCAACGATCCTCGAGATGAACGCCGACAGCTTCCGACAACGCACCGCTGCCGCCAGCAAACTGGCCCAGGATCAAGCGCCGCCGACAACCAACAACGACAACCAAACCGAAGGAGAAATCTGAACCAGACACCTCAATCTTCGCCAACCCCATCGGCCCCAAACCGGCCAAGGTGGTTGTCGCGCCCGGACAAACTGGTTGACGCGCTACACGCATCCTCAAAACCATCGCCCGCATGGATGTGCTGATCATCGACGATTGGGGCCTCGCCGTCCTCACCGCCCCGGAACGCCGGGACCTCCTGGAAATCCTCGAAGACCGCCACGGCCGCGCATCCACAATCGTCACCAG
>CAIXBE010000626.1 GCA_903917595.1 uncultured Rhodobacterales bacterium | reverse complement strand
GAACCGGCAACGGGCCACGCCAAGCATCGGGACGCCAGACCCAGTCGGTGCCAAGCTGTGTGCGCGGCAGACCCGCGCCCAGGGCCGGCAAGGCCAGCCGCTGATCTGTCGCGTGGATCACCCGGTCTATCTTGCGCCGCAGCGCGCGCGCTTCAGACCTGACCCCGCGCAGGGCAAAGGCGTCTGACCCGGCCACCGGATCAAGGGCCGCATCCCAGCGTTGCCGCAGCTTTTGCAGATGCCAGCGGTCCAGAAACCTTGCGATGCGGCCTGCCATTGTCTGACCTTACTGGTCCATATAGACGTGGCTTTCGCCCTTGGCTCCGGGATGCGTCACCGCCCCCCAGCGCGCGCCGCCGACCAGTTTCGTGAACTTGTAGATGGCACCGCTGGTATAAGCGGTCTTGCGCGGGCCTTTCCAGTCAGCCTTGCGCGCGGCCAGTTCGGCATCCGAAAGCGCGACCGAGATCTCTCCGGTCACCGCGTTCAGCGTGATGACATCGCCGGTCTTCAACAGCGCAATCGGCCCGCCATGTGCTGCTTCGGGTCCGACATGGCCGACGCAGAAGCCCCGCGTAGCCCCCGAGAACCGGCCGTCGGTGATCAGCGCCACCTTCTTGCCCATGCCCTGACCCGACAGCGCGGCCGTGGTCGACAGCATCTCGCGCATGCCCGGCCCGCCAGCGGGGCCTTCGTTGCGGATGACGATGACTTCGCCTTCCTTGTATTCCCGCGCCTTAACGGCGGCGAAGGCGTCTTCTTCGCATTCAAACACCCGCGCCGGACCGGTAAAGACCTGCTCGGCTTCGGTCATCCCGGCGACTTTCACGATCGCCCCATCAGGTGCAAGGTTGCCCTTCAGGGAAACCACGCCCCCGGTCTTGGTGATGGGTGACCCGATGTGATAGATCACCGTGCCATCCGCCTCGCCCTTGATCTCGTCCAGCGACTCGCCCAGTGTCTTGCCCGATGCGGTGATGCAATCAAGGTGCAACAGCCCCTCTTTCGCCAGTTCCTTCATCACCACAGCCACGCCGCCAACCTCATGCAGGTCCTTGGCGACGTATTTGCCGCCCGGCCGCAGATCGACGAAATAGGGCGTGTCCTTCATGCAGGCAGCGACGTCGAACAGGTCAAAGTCGATCCCCGCCTCGTTCGCCAGCGCCGGCAGGTGCAGAGCCGCGTTGGTGGAACCGCCCGTGCAACCCACCACCCGCGCCGCGTTCTCCAACGACTTCAGCGTCACGATGTCCCGCGCGCGGATGTTCTTTTCGATCAGGTGCATGACCGCGACACCCGAAGCCTCACCATACTGGTCGCGGCTTTCATAGGGGGCAGGGGCGCTGGACGAGTTTAACAGCGCCAGACCAATCGCCTCGGACACACAGGCCATCGTGTTCGCGGTATACTGCGCACCGCAGGCACCCGAAGACGGGCAGGCGACCCGCTCCATGATCTCCAGTTCCGCATCGGAAAGGTGGCCAGCCTGGTGCTTGCCCACGGCTTCGAACATGTCCTGCACGGTGATGTCGCGACCCTGATAGCGGCCGGGCAGGATCGAGCCGCCATAGATGAAGACCGATGGCACGTTCAGCCGCACCATCGCCATCATCATCCCCGGCAGCGACTTGTCGCAACCCGCAAGCCCGACAATCGCGTCATAGCAATGCCCGCGCATCGTCAGTTCCACGGTGTCGGCAATCGCATCGCGTGAGGCAAGTGAGGACCGCATCCCCTCATGCCCCATCGCGATGCCGTCGGTGACGGTGATGGTGGTGAATTCGCGCGGAGTGCCGCCGCCCTTTTTCACCCCATGCTTCACGATCTGCGCCTGACGGTTCAGCGCGATGTTGCAAGGGGCGGCTTCGTTCCAGCAGGTCGCAACGCCAACCCAGGGCTGGTGAATCTCTTCCTCGGTAATCCCCATAGCGTAGAAATAGCTGCGGTGCGGGGCG
>CAIXBE010000625.1 GCA_903917595.1 uncultured Rhodobacterales bacterium | reverse complement strand
TCCCTGCGGGACATGGGACGCCTCCCACCGCAAGGACCAGATGGGGCATCAGTTCAACAATCGTTTCAGGGGCGGCAACGCTGACAGGATCACAAGGTCCAACGCCATGACTGCCAGCAGCGTCAGGCCCAGCATCGGAAATGCCAGCGACAGGGCCAGCGTGATCACGATCGCCCCCTTGGCATAGGGCACGACCTCAGGCCGGGGCGGAGCGCCAAGGCGCGCGCCTGCGGGGCGGCGCTTCCACCACATCACCAGACCGGACAGGCAGATGAAGACGACCGACAGGCAGAAGGCCGCGTTCAGCGCAAAATTCCACAGGCCAAGCTGGCCTTCGTGCAACGCGATCCCCACCGCCATCGCCTTGGCCGCAACGCCGTAATCGGCATAGCGCACATCGGCCAGAACCTTGCCAGTGAACTGATCGACATGCACTGTCCGGTCCAGCGTTGGCGACGCGCCATCATAGCTCATGGAATTCTGGCTGATCGTCCAGACCCCGGTCGGCTCCTGAGGGACATAGACGCGGAAGCGACTCTCGATGCCAAGGCTGCGGGCAATCGTCTCCATCGCGGCCAGATCGACGACAGTGCCTTCGGCCAGGATCACGGCCCCGGTCGCAGAACCCGACAGCGGCAGCGCCGTCTTTTCCAGGCCCCAGGGTACTTCCTTTTTGCCTTCGGCATTCAGGCTTTCATGGGTCGCGTCCGACAGCGGGACGGCATCCCATTTCTCGGCCGGAAAGGTCGACCAGGCCTGCACGAACCGCTCGCCCCAGATGCCGGCCCAGGCAAGGCCGGTGATCAGGAAGAACACCAGCACCAGCGACATCCAGGTCCCGACAGTCTGGTGCAGTGACTTCCACCAGGCGCGGCCCTTGGCGGCCAGATCGGGAATGAGCATGGCGCGGGCACCGCCCTTCTGGCGCGGCCAGGCAAGGTAAAGCCCGGTCACAACCAGCAAAAGGCCAAGGCAGGTTGCTATCTCGATCAACCGGTCGCCAAGATCGCCGATCATCAACGTGCCGTGGATCGTCTCGAAGAAAATGTTCCAGGTATCACCCGAAACGGTTTGGCGCAGAACTTCGCCGGTATAGGGGTTCAGCGCGACGACCACGCCATCCGCCCCGTCTGCCACTTCAAACAGCGCGGGGTTGGTGGTGCTGTAGGGCGCGATGTATTCGACAATGCCGACCGCGCCCGGAACAGCTGCCAGCGCGGCCTTGCCCTGATCTTCCAAAGACAGGGCGGTTTCCGCCGCAGGCACCGGCAGCCGGTCGCCATATTCCGGCAGGTAGGTGGTGAAGAGCATCATGAAGAAGCCGGTCACAGCCAGCATCAAAAGGAAAGGGATGACGTAAAGGCCAGCATAGAAATGCCAGCGCCAGACGGCGAAGTACAGCCGGTTCGGGGTTTGAGTGTCTGTGGACATGGGTTTGCCTTCAGTTCGCGTGAGAGGTCGCAGGCACCGGGTGCCAGCGGGGTGCACGGGAAGGCGGCGTAAGGGAAAAATGCGCCCAGTCAGGGCGATGACGTCACGCCGCGGTCAGGCGGTGGGTGGGCCTTGCGGGGCGTTGGACGGGTCAAGGACACGCAAGGGCGTCCTGCTTTCGCGCGGCGCGGTGACCGTGGCCAGAAAGACCAGCTCCAGCTGTTGCAGGTCGCCCAATGCGGGTGGCAGGTCGGCCGCTCCGGCGATCTGGCAGGCCAGACACTCCGGGCCATCATGCGGGTCGCCCGCTTCGCCATCGGCGCAGAGGTCGGCCAGTGTCGCGCCATTGGCCAGCGCGAGAGCGAGGCTTTGATCGGCAGTCGAGGGCATCCGATGCGCAAACCCCGTCGCAACAAGTGCGACGGTCAGCGCCACCATCAGCAGCGCCCGATGCAACGTATGGATGGCCTTGCCAATCATCCCCAAGCCATGCCGCAGCTTGCCGCCGCCGTCAATCCGTGACCATTGGCGACCCTGCGACAAATTGAACCAACCTTGCACCCGACTGCCAGACACGAAAGACTGTCCCCTCCTGCCCCCCGCCAACCGGAGCCAACTCATGCCTGACCGCACCCGCGTTTTCGACGGCCACAACGACATCGTGCTGAAGATCGCCGCGGCGGGCGACAAGCG
>CAIXBE010000624.1 GCA_903917595.1 uncultured Rhodobacterales bacterium | reverse complement strand
TGTGGAAAAGGCGCGCGCGCTTCTGGCCGAGGCGGGGGCTGAGGGGCTGGAGCTGAACCTCTACGCCCTGACCGACAGCACAAGCCAGACCATCGCCCAGATCATCCAAGCCAACCTCGGCGAAGCGGGAATCACCATCAACATCCAGCCGGTCGAGGATGCGGCCTACTGGGCGCTTGGCGACAAGACCGCGGGCGAGGGCTACAAGTCGGTAGAACTGGTGCTGATGAACTTTGCCGGCGGCATTGATCCCACCGAAAACCTGGTTTGGTTCCGTCCCGACCAGATCGGAATCTACAATTGGTCGTTCTTCGACAGCCCGGAATACGAAAGTCTGTATCAAGTTTCCACCACCGAACAAGACACCGAAAAGCGCCGCGCCATGTTCAACCAGATGGAAGATCTGATGGAACAGTCTGGCGGCTTCATTTTCATCTGTTTTGAACCGTATCTTGCAATCCACGACGTCGATCTGGTGCCAGTGATCCTCGCCGACGGACACCCCGACCCGGTCGGTTTCCGCAAGGCCTGACGGAGAGCGCGCTTGACCGACCAGACCCGCAAGAAGTCCCGCCTGTCTGCCGAAGACAGGCGGGAGCTACTGGAAGATGCCGCCCGCGCCTGCATGGCGCGAGGTGGCATCCGTGACTTTACCGTTGACAAGGTCGTGGCAGAGGCAGGCGTGTCGCGCGGGCTGATCACGCATCATTTCGGCTCGATGGACGGGCTGCTGGTCGCGGTCTACAGCCGGATGTACAAAGAATGGATCGCGGCGATCTCCGCACCGCGCCTTGGCTTCACCCCAATAGAGGCGCTGGTCGAGGCGCTGATCTCTCCCGCGCTTTTCAGCCGAGACATGCTGAATGTCTGGCTGACGCTGTGGGGCGAGATCGCCAACAACTCGGTCCTGCGTGCGGAACACCGGGCGCGCTATGGGGAATACCGCGAAACAATAGTAGCCGCCCTGCGCGAGGCGGCCCCACCCGGATCAAGCATCGACGTGGATTCGGTCGCGTCGGCGTTTATCTGTCTGGTTGACGGGCTTGGCGTCCAACGCTGCATCGAACCTGATCTACTACCTGAAGCGGCCGCACGGTCCACTTGCTGGGCGCTTCTGTCCCCCCATCTTGCGAAGGGCACAAGGCCCGAAAAATTGTCCTCTGAGTGACCGCTTTGGGCCGATTGTGTGGGTGGCTAATGGACGAGCACGGGACGCAGGAGGTTGTCGGTATCCAGCCTCATTGCACTGCGCCACAGTGGCGTTTTGAAGACGTGGTTCCGGCCTACGTCGCAGGAAGGCATCCGGCTGATCTGCAATCGCCGATTGATGATCACGCCACGGCTTCCGACCCACCACAATTGACGTTTGGGGACATGCTGCCCGAAGCGCGGTGCCGTCGTTGCCTGGCCAGGGGCGTGAGCGTGGATCGGCCGTTGTCCAAAACGCGACTAGTCTGCTGTGGTGCGTGGCACATCGACGCTTGCGAGCCAGGGCTTGATGTCCAGAACTGGCGTTCCTTCGAAAGCATCGATGGCGTCGATCTGCAAAACGCCTGTGGTCACGTCGATCTCAAGCAAGCTTACCGCGGCCATCGCGACAGGGTTCGGACGGGCGGGGGAGCGCAGGGCGAAGGTGCCGACCGGCCCGTCCCGATGGGCAGGAGATTGCACGATCAGATCACGCCGCGCGGCGTGCATCCAGTACAGCACCACGATGGCGTCGCCTGCTGTCAGCCCCGCTAAGCCCGGGCGATAGGGCGCGTCAATCTCGATTGAGAAACCTCCGCCTTTGGCACGGGCTTCGCGGAGGTTCTTGGGGCAGTTCCCCTTCGACCAAGGCGCGCGGATGTGGCCGATCACGGTCAGGGTCAGATCGCCTTGGGGTACCAGATCGTGGTCCAGGGTCACTTCGCCGCGACGGATGTCGGAATTT
>CAIXBE010000623.1 GCA_903917595.1 uncultured Rhodobacterales bacterium | reverse complement strand
CACTGAAATGGTCATGCCGGGCGACAACCTGAAGTTCGTGGTCGAGCTGATCGCCCCGATCGCGATGGAAGAAAAACTGCGCTTCGCCATCCGCGAAGGCGGCCGCACCGTCGGTGCAGGCGTCGTCGCGAAAATCATCGCGTAAGCGACTTGAACTCCCGGAGGGTGGGCTGTAATAGCCCACCCTCCGAAGCCGAACGACAGTCTAACGAAACAGAACCTCTCGGGTGGGAAACATGTCCTGCGCCGATGTTCTAAAAGGAAAAATGTGATGCAAGGTCAAACCATCCGCATCCGTCTGCGCGCCTTCGATTACCGTGTGCTGGATGCCAGCACCCAGGAAATCGTCAACACGGCGAAACGCACCGGTGCCACCGTTCGCGGGCCGATCCCGCTGCCCAACAAGATCGAGAAGTTCACGGTTCTCCGTGGTCCGCACATCGACAAGAAGTCGCGCGACCAGTGGGAAATCCGGACGCACAAGCGTCTTCTCGACATCGTAGACCCGACACCGCAGACCGTGGACGCGCTGATGAAGCTCGACCTCGCTGCCGGCGTCGACGTCGAAATCAAAGTGTAAGGAGCGAAAACCATGCGCTCTGGCGTTATTGCAAAGAAGCTGGGCATGACCCGGCTGTTCATGGCCGATGGTAAGCAGGTTCCGGTGACGGTTCTGCAGCTGGACAGCCTTCAGGTCGTCGCCCAACGCACCAATGACAAGGACGGCTATACCGCTGTCCAGCTTGGTGCCGGTGTGGCCAAGGCCAAACGGACCACTGCCGCGCAACGCGGTCACTTCGCCCGTGCGAACGTGGCACCCAAGCGCAAGATCGCGGAATTCCGCGTCACCCCGGATTGCCTGATCGAAGTGGGCGCGGAGATCACCGCCGACCATTACCTTGAAGGTCAGTTCGTTGACGTTGCGGGTACCTCGGTCGGCAAGGGTTTCCAGGGCGCGATGAAGCGGCACAACTTCGGCGGCCTTCGGGCGTCGCATGGTGTGTCGGTGTCGCACCGTTCGCACGGTTCGACCGGTCAGTGCCAGGACCCCGGCAAGGTGTTCAAGGGCAAGAAGATGGCTGGCCACATGGGCGCCGTGCGCACGACCACGCAGAACCTGCAGGTTGTTCGCACTGACGTTGACCGTGGCCTGATCATGATCAAGGGCGCTGTCCCCGGATCGAAGGGTGGCTGGGTCACCATCAAGGACGCAGTCAAGAAGCCCGAGGCCAAGGATGCTCCGCGTCCGGCCGCGATCCGGGTTCTTGCTGCTGCTCCGGTTGCCGAAGTGGCCGCCGAAGGGGGTGAAGCATGAAACTCGATGTGATCAAACTTGACGGCGGCAAAGCCGGTTCCGTGACCTTGGACGAAGCGCTGTTCGGCCTTGAGCCGCGCGCCGACATCCTGCACCGCGTGGTGCGCTGGCAGCGGGCCCGCATGCAGGCCGGCACCCACTCGACCCTGACCCGGGCCGAGGTTTCGTACTCGACCAAGAAGATCTATCGCCAGAAGGGCACCGGCGGCGCACGCCACGGTTCCAAGAAGGCGCCGATCTTCCGGCACGGTGGTGTTGTCAAAGGCCCGCAGCCGCGCAGCCATGCCCATGACCTGCCGAAAAAGTTCCGCGCCCTTGGGCTGCGGCACGCTTTGTCGGCCAAGTTCAAGGCGGGTGAGCTGGTGATCCTGGACGTGGCCACGTTGGCCGATGCCAAGACCGGCCAACTTGCCAAGATGAAGTCGGAGTTGGGTTGGAAGCGCGTTCTGGTCATCGACGGCGCGTCGGTTGACGCGAACTTCGCTCTGGCCGCCCGCAACCTGGAAGGCATGGATATCCTGCCGACCATGGGCGCGAACGTCTACGACATCCTGAAGCGTGATACCTTGGTCATCACCAAGGCCGGTATCGAAGCCCTGGAGGCTCGCCTGAAATGAGCAAAGCACCCAAAAGCGCCGTGGCTGTGAAGCCCGAGCATTACGACGTGATCCGCCGTCCGATCATCACCGAAAAGGCCACCATGGCCTCCGAGGCGGGTGCGGTGGTGTTCCAGGTCGCGATGTCGTCCACCAAGCCCGAGATCAAGGAAGCCGTCGAGGCGATCTTTGGTGTCAAGGTGAAGGCCGTCAACACGACCATCACCAAAGGCAAAGCCAAGAAGTTCCGCGGTCGCGCAGGCGAGCGTTCGGACAAGAAGAAGGCCTATGTCATGCTGGAAGCTGGTCAGACGATCGACGTGTCGACTGGTCTTTGAGCGGGAGTCGGGCTTAAGCCCGACCTACGAGATGCGAAAGCCCCTTCCGGAAGGTGGGGGCTTTTCGTTCTGGGCGCGAGTTTACAGACTGACGGGCAGCTTTGCGGACAAGACTCTCGTTTCGTGGTAGCTGACGCTTATGCAAAGCACGAACCGTCAAATCATCATCATCCTCAATGGGGTTGGAAGCTCTGGAAAGAGTTCTACCGCTCGTGCGCTTCAAGAGATTGCGGCAGTACCCTTGATTTACGTCGCGATGGACGATTTCCTCGAGATGCTGCCGGAAAAGTTCTGGGGCCACACCGACGGTCTAGTGTTCAAGCCCTCGCAGCTTGACGGAAGTCCAGCCATTTCAATTGAGGTAGGGATCATATGCCGCAGGTTGCTTTCAGGCATGCGCCACGCGGTCGCTGCGATGGCACGACAAGGAAACAGCCTGATCGTTGATGAGGTGATGCTGGGCGATGAAGCGGAAGAGTATCGTGAGCTTCTGAAGGGTTTTGACGTGCGGTTTATTCGCCTGAGCGCGCCGTTAGATGTTCTAGAAGAGCGGGAAAGACTTCGCGGCGATCGAGAAATCGGCTTGGCGAGGGGGCAGTACGACATGATCCAGCTTGGCAAAGGCTATGATCTGGAGATCGATGCGGGGACGAATACGCCTATGCAGAATGCTCAGCAGATTCGTGATTTCTTAGGGCTTTGATAGCCCTTTGCTGCTGACCCAAACGGCAGCAATGGCGTCAATACGACTATACGATTCCGACCTTAAAGAATCTGCCTCTACCCATTGCCTCCCCCACCCCCGTCTGCTAATCCCGCGCCACGCCAGCAGCCCCGGATTCGTCCGGGGCTCTTGGTTTGTTCGTTCCCGATGCAGCCGCAGGAGGAAAGGATACACAAATCGGGGATCTTCGGAGCCCTTCACCGCAGGAAGCGCGACCCCGGTCGAAAGCCCTGCATGCAAACGGAAGACAGAGAAACATGGCACTTAAGTCGTATAAGCCGACGACGCCTGGCCAGCGAGGGCTGGTTCTGATCGACCGTTCGGAGCTGTGGAAAGGCCGTCCGGTCAAAGCCCTTACCGAGGGTTTGAACCGTACCGGTGGCCGCAACAACACCGGACGTATCACGATGTGGCACCAGGGCGGGGGCGCAAAGCGTCTTTACCGGGTGGTCGATTTCAAGCGTCGCAAGTTCGACATCGCAGCGGTCGTCGAGCGGATCGAATATGACCCGAACCGCACCGCTTTCATCGCTTTGGTCAAGTACGCCGACGGCGAGCTGGCCTATATCCTTGCCCCGCAGCGCCTTGGCGTTGGTGACAGCGTCATCGCTGGTGCCAAGACCGACGTGAAGCCCGGCAACGCCATGCCGTTCAGCGGCATGCCGATCGGTACCATCGTCCACAACGTCGAGCTGAAGCCCGGCAAGGGCGGCCAGCTGGCCCGTGCGGCTGGGACCTATGCCCAGTTCGTCGGCCGTGACGGTTCCTACGCGCAGATCCGCCTGTCGTCGGGCGAACTGCGGATGGTCCGTCAGGAATGCATGGCCACCATCGGTGCCGTGTCGAACCCCGACAACTCGAACCAGAACTTCGGTAAAGCCGGACGTATGCGCCACAAGGGCATCCGCCCGACGGTCCGCGGCGTCGCGATGAACCCGATCGACCACCCGCACGGCGGCGGCGAAGGCCGTACCTCGGGCGGCCGTCACCCGGTTACCCCGTGGGGCAAGGGCACCAAGGGCAACAAGACGCGCAAGCCGAAGGCTTCGGATGCACTGATCGTGCGCTCGCGTCACGCCAAGAAGAAAGGGCGCTAATCCATGGCACGTTCCATCTGGAAGGGCCCGTTCGTCGACGGTTACGTCCTGAAGAAGGCCGAAAAGGCCAAGGCCGGTGGCAAGGCCGAAGTGATCAAGATCTGGTCGCGTCGTTCCACCATCCTGCCGCAGTTCGTTGGTCTGACCTTTGCGGTCTACAACGGCAAAAAGCACATCCCGGTCAACGTGACCGAGGACATGATTGGCCAGAAGTTCGGTGAATATTCGCCGACGCGGACCTACTACGGTCACGCCGCCGACAAGAAAGCGAAGAGGAAATAAGCCATGGGTAAGGACAACAATCCGCGCCGCGCGGCTGACAACGAAGCCATGGCGATCCTGCGCATGCTTCGTACCTCGCCGCAGAAACTGAACCTCGTCGCCGGTCTGATCCGGGGCAAGAAGGTGGACAAGGCCCTGGCCGACCTCACCT
>CAIXBE010000622.1 GCA_903917595.1 uncultured Rhodobacterales bacterium | reverse complement strand
GTAGACCTTGGTCCGGCCTGCCACGTCGTCCGACTTCACCGTCAGCATTTCCTGCAGGGTGTAGGCGGCGCCGTAAGCTTCCAAGGCCCAGACCTCCATCTCGCCAAGACGCTGGCCACCGAACTGCGCTTTACCACCCAGCGGCTGCTGGGTCACAAGCGAGTAGGGACCGGTCGAACGCGCGTGCAGCTTGTCGTCGACAAGGTGGTGCAGTTTAAGCATGTATTTCACACCCACCGTCACCTTGCGCTGGAACTGCTCGCCCGAGCGGCCGTCAAAGACCACCGACTGACCCGAGGTGTCAAAGCCCGCGCGGGTCAGCGCATCGTTGACGTCAGCTTCTTTCGCGCCGTCGAAGACCGGGGTCGCGATTGGCACGCCCTTGGTCACGTTGCCGGCGAGTTCGAGGAAATCTTCCTCGCTGCGGTTGGCAAACGCCTCTTCGTAAGTCTCGTCGCCGTAAGCATGACGCACCGCTTCGCGCACCGGGGTCATGTCGCCGGACCGGCGATATTCCTTCAGCGCTTCGTCGATGTTCATCCCCAGACCGCGTGCGGCCCAGCCCATGTGGGTTTCCAGGATCTGACCGACGTTCATCCGCGACGGCACGCCCAGCGGGTTCAGAACAAGGTCAACCACCGTGCCATCGGCCAGGAAGGGCATATCCTCGACCGGAACGACCTTGGAGATGACGCCCTTGTTGCCGTGACGGCCGGCCATCTTGTCGCCCGGCTGCAGCTTGCGCTTGACCGCGACGAAGACCTTGACCATCTTCATCACGCCCGGAGGCAGATCGTCGCCGCGACGGACCTTTTCGACCTTGTCGTCGAAACGGTTGTCCAAGGCACGCTTTTGCGCCTCGTACTGGTCGTGCAGGGCTTCGACATCCTTGGCGTCGTTCTCTTCGCCAAGGGCCAGTTGCCACCACTGGCCACGCGACAGCGTGCCCAGCAGTTCGGCGTCGATGGTCGATCCGGCTTTGATGCCTTTCGGCCCCTTCACGGCGGTCTTGCCGGTGATCAGGGTTTTCAGGCGCGCATAGATGTTACGCTCGAGGATCGCGAGTTCGTCATCCCGGTCACGAGCAAGGCGTTCGACTTCCTCACGCTCGATCTGCAGGGCGCGTTCGTCCTTGTCGACGCCGTGACGGTTGAAGACCCGCACTTCGACGATGGTTCCGAAAGCCCCCGGGGGCAGACGCAGGCTGGTGTCGCGGACGTCAGACGCCTTTTCACCAAAGATCGCGCGGAGAAGCTTTTCTTCCGGCGTCATCGGGCTTTCACCCTTGGGGGTGATCTTGCCCACAAGGATATCGCCCGGCTGCACTTCGGCACCGATGTAAACGATCCCGGCTTCGTCCAGATTGCGCAGGGCTTCTTCACCCACGTTCGGGATGTCGCGGGTGATTTCCTCTGGCCCAAGCTTGGTGTCACGGGCGGCGACTTCGTATTCCTCGATGTGGATCGAGGTGAAGACGTCGTCGGACAGGATCCGTTCGGAAATCAGGATCGAGTCTTCATAGTTGTAGCCATTCCACGGCATGAAGGCGACGATGATGTTCCGGCCCAGGGCCAGTTCGCCAAGGTCGGTGCAGGGGCCGTCGGCCACCACTTCGCCACGCAGAACGGTGTCGCCAACTTTCACCAGCGGACGCTGGTTGATGCAGGACGACTGGTTCGACCGCTTGAACTTGCGCAGACGGTAGATGTCGACACCGGGTTCACCGGGGTCCAGCATCTCAGTCGCGCGGACAACGATACGGGCGGCATCGACCTGGTCGATGACACCCGCACGGCGGGCCATGATGGCGGCGCCAGAGTCACGCGCGACCACCGCTTCAATGCCGGTGCCCACGAACGGTGCATCAGATTGCAGCAGGGGCACAGCCTGACGCTGCATGTTCGAACCCATCAGCGCGCGGTTGGCGTCGTCGTTTTCCAGGAACGGGATCAAGGAGGCCGCGACCGACACCAGCTGTTTCGGCGAGACGTCGATCAGGTCGATCGCATCCGGCGGGTTCAGCATGAATTCCCCGGCCTTCCGGCTGGAGATCAGGTCATCGGTGAAACGACCTTCGCTGTCCTGCGCCGCGTTCGCCTGAGCGACGGTGTGGCGCATTTCCTCGGTTGCCGACATGTAGACGACCTCGTCGGTCACCTTGTTGTCGATCACCTTGCGATACGGCGTTTCAATGAAGCCATACTTGTTCACGCGGGCGAAGGTCGCGAGGCTGTTGATCAGGCCGATGTTCTGGCCTTCCGGCGTCTCGATCGGGCACATCCGGCCATAGTGGGTCGGGTGAACGTCACGAACCTCGAAACCTGCACGTTCCCGCGTCAGACCGCCCGGCCCAAGGGCCGAAAGGCGGCGCTTGTGGGTGACTTCCGAGAGCGGGTTGGTCTGGTCCATGAACTGCGACAGCTGCGACGAGCCGAAGAATTCGCGGACAGCCGCAGCGGCGGGTTTCGCGTTGATCAGGTCTTGCGGCATGATCGTGTCGATTTCGACCGAGGACATGCGTTCCTTGATCGCGCGCTCCATCCGCAAGAGGCCGACGCGATACTGGTTTTCCATCAATTCGCCAACGGAACGAACGCGGCGGTTGCCAAGGTGGTCGATGTCGTCAATCTCGCCCTTGCCATCGCGCAGTTCGGTCAGGGCCTTGATGCAGGAGACGATATCGGCGCGGTCCAGCGTGCGCTGGGTGTCCGGGCGACCCAGATCCAGACGCATGTTCATCTTGACCCGGCCAACGGCCGAGAGGTCATAGCGTTCCTTGTCGAAGAACAGCGTGTCGAACAGCTGGCTTGCAGCTTCAACCGTCGGCGGTTCACCCGGACGCATGACGCGGTAGATGTCCATAAGCGCGGTATCGCGGCCCATGTTCTTGTCGGCCGCCATCGTGTTGCGGATGTAGGGACCGACGTTGACGTTGTCGATGTCCAGCGTCGGGATGTCGGTGATGCCTTGATCCAGCAGCACCTTGAGCGACCCGCCCTTGACCTCGCCGTCACGGTCCAGATCCCAGGTCAGCTCGTCGCCAGCCTCGGCCCAGATCTCGCCGGTTTCTTCGTTGATGATGTCCTTGGCGACATAGCGACCCAGGATGTGGTCGAAGGGAACCAGAAGTTCGGTGACCGAGCCTTCGTCCTTCCACTTCTTGACCATCCGCGGCGTGGCTTTTTCGCCTGCCTTCAGGATGACTTCTCCGGTGGCGGCGTCGATCAGGTCATAGGTCGGACGGGTGCCCGACACACGCGACGGGAAAAAGCGGGTGACCCAACCCTTGTTCTTCACATAGCGGAAACCAACCTGTTCGTAATAGGCGTCCATGATCGCTTCCTGATCCATGCCAAGGGCATAAAGCAGGGTCGTGACCGGCAGTTTCCGGCGGCGGTCGATGCGCGCGAACACGATGTCCTTGGCGTCAAACTCAAAGTCCAGCCAGCTGCCGCGATACGGGATGATGCGGCAGGCGAACAAAAGCTTGCCCGAAGAGTGCGTCTTGCCCTTGTCATGGTCGAAGAACACGCCGGGCGACCGGTGCATCTGGGAAACGATCACCCGTTCGGTGCCGTTGACGACAAAGGTGCCGTTGTGCGTCATCAGGGGCATGTCGCCCATGTAGACGTCCTGTTCCTTGATGTCCTTGACCGACCGGGCCCCGGTGGTTTCATCGACATCGAACACGATCAGGCGCAGCGTCACCTTCAGCGGTGCCGCATAGGTCATGTCGCGGCTCTGGCATTCGTCAACGTCGTACTTGGGCTTTTCCAGCTCGTACTTGACGAACTCCAACACCGAGGTTTCGTTGAAATCCTTGATCGGGAACACCGACTGGAACGTGCCCTGGATACCTTCGTCATCCAGCGGCTTGTCGCTGTCGCCGGACCGCAGGAACAGGTCGTAGGAGGATTTCTGAACCTCGATCAGGTTCGGCATCTCCAGCACTTCGCGGATTTTGCCGAAGTAGCGGCGGATGCGTTTCTGGCCAACATAAGCTTGCGCCATGTCTTTGGTAACCTTTCAATTTTTCGCTGGCGCACCACCCGTCGGGCCACGGGTGCGCACCGCTTGCGAAGAGACCGACGAGGTTCCATTCGTGCCACCAGTCCCGAAGGGCGGCTCCCGAACCCCATCGCGCCTGGGAAGTGGCTTCTTGCGCAAGCCGCTTCCAAGACGCGTTCGGCTGGGCCCGAAATGCTTCGGACCCAGCCAATAGTCTGGTTGGGGGTTGCCCCCCGACCGATTACTTCAGTTCTGCCTTGGCGCCAGCTTCTTCGAATTTCTTCTTCAGAGCTTCGGCATCGGCCTTGGAAACGCCTTCCTTGATCTTGCCACCGGCTTCGGTCAGGTCTTTCGCTTCTTTCAGGCCCAGACCGGTGATTTCGCGCACGACCTTGATCACGTTGATCTTGTTCGCGCCGCAGTCCGTCAGGACCACGTCGAATTCGGTCTGCTCTTCAACCGGAGCAGCAGCAGCAGCCGGACCAGCAGCCATCATGACAGCGCCGCCAGCGGCGGGCTCGATGCCATACTTGTCCTTCAGGATGGTCTTCAGTTCCTGCGCCTGCAGGAGGGTCAGACCGACGATGTCTTCAGCAAGTTTGTTCAGATCAGCCATTTTTCAGTTCCATTCAGTTGAGATGGGTTCCAACGACGTGGGATGAACCACGCGGGAAAAAGATCAGGCGGCAGCCTTTTCCTCGATGGTCGACAGGATGCTCGCGATGTTCGAAGCAGGCGCGCCAATGGCCCCGGCGATGGCAGAACCCGGAGCCCCGATGCACGACACGATCTGAGCGAGAAGCTCTTCACGCGACGGCATGGAAGCCACGGCCTTGACACCGGCCTGGTCCAGAACCGTGTCGCCCATAGCCCCACCAATGATGACGAAATGTTCATTCGTCTTGGCGTAGGCCTCGCAGACCTTGGCCGCAGCCACGGGGTCTTCCGAGTAGGACATCACGGTCATGCCCGTAAGGAGGTCACCCATCTTTGCAGCGGGCTTCCCTTCAAGGGCGATCTTGGCGAGCGTGTTCTTGGCAACGCGAACGGACCCACCAACGACGCGAAGCTTCGCGCGCAGGTCCTGCATCTGTGCAACCGTCATTCCCGCGTAGTGGGCAACGACCACGACGCCAGAGCTTTCGAAGATCTGGCCGAGTTCCTCGACCAATTTCTCTTTCTGGGCTCTATCCACAGTTTCACTCCAAGGTTGGGGGTTTCCCCCCGGCTCATGTAAGCCCCCCCGGGGGGAGGCATTCGGGTCCGTATACAGGTTCCCGAAACCAAGATCACCCGAAGGGCGCCCCAAATCTCGTTCCCCATCTCAGGCAGGAATTATGGCGTTTGCGCGCCACCCACCGTCTCGGACAGAACCGGGCGTCTCCGCCCGGGTAGCATCCCGGTTTCCCGGGAATTTCGTAGGTCGGGGCGTGCCCCGACCCGCTTATGCCTGAGTCGCCGAGGACACGTCGACCGACACGCCCGGACCCATCGTCGAAGACAGCGAAACCTTCTTCAGATAGGTGCCCTTGGCGCCCGACGGACGGGCTTTCGACACGGCTTCTACAAAGGCGCGGACGTTCTGGGCCAGCATCTCTTCGGTGAAGGACACCTTGCCGATACCGCCATGGATGACGCCGGCCTTTTCGACCTTGAACTGAACCTCACCGCCCTTGGCAGCGGCGACGGCGGTTTTCACGTCCATCGTCACAGTGCCAACCTTGGGGTTCGGCATCAGGTTGCGCGGGCCCAGAATCTTGCCCAGACGGCCGACCAACGGCATCATGTCCGGCGTCGCGATGCAACGGTCGAACTCGATCTTGCCGGACTGGATGGTTTCCATCAGGTCTTCGGCGCCAACGATATCCGCACCAGCGGCCTTGGCTTCATCAGCCTTGGCACCACGGGCGAACACGGCGACGCGCACGGTCTTACCGGTGCCGTTCGGCAGTTGCACCACACCACGGACCATCTGGTCGGCGTGGCGCGGGTCAACGCCCAGGTTCATCGCGATTTCCAGCGTCTCGTCGAACTTGGCCGACGCCGCGCCCTTGATCAGCTTGACCGCATCTTCAACGGTGATGTTGGACTTGCCAGCGAAGGCTTCGTTCGCCTTGGCGAAACGTTTTGCAATCTTTGCCATGATGATCAGCCCTTCACTTCGATGCCGCAGGACCGCGCCGAACCCAGTATGATCTGCATCGCAGCTTCAACCGAATTCGCGTTTAGGTCTTTCATCTTGGTCTCGGCGATCTTGCGCAGCTGGGCTGCGGTGATCGAACCGGCGACTTCACGACCAGGTTTCATCGATCCCTTGGCGCGGGCGCGCTTGCCGACCGGCGGCAGACCCGCAGCCTGCTTGATCAGGAACGCGGCGGGCGCGGTCTTGAATTCAAGGCTGAACGACTTGTCCTGATAGTAGGTAATGATGACCGGCGTCGGGGTGCCTAGTGCCAGATCAGCGGTCTTCGCGTTGAATTCCTTCACGAAGGCCATGATGTTCAGACCGCGCTGACCCAGCGCCGGACCGACTGGCGGGGATGGGTTCGCCTGCCCCGCCTTCACTTGCAGCTTCAGGCTGCCGATAATCTTCTTGGCCATCTGGCCTCTCCTTTGTCACTGCATCCGCCCGGAATTGGGGGATGCGGTTTAGTGGTCCGGTCCGTCATCCCCGATCAAGTCGGGGACGCTCGCCTCCCACACGTTCCTCAGTTCCCTTTCGAGACCTGAGTGAATTCCAGTTCAACCGGGGTCGCCCGGCCGAAGATCGACACGGTGACCTTCAGGCGGTTGTGCGCCTCGTCCACATCCTCGACCATGCCGGAGAAGCCTTCAAACGGGCCGTCAGTCACTTGCACGGTTTCGCCGATGTCGAAGCGGATCAGGTTGCGCGGGGCTTCCAGACCTTCTTCGACCCGGTTCAGGATCGCATTCACTTCGCCGTCGCGCATCGGCATCGGCTTGCCCTGCGGGCCAAGGAAACCGGTGACGCGGTTGATCGAGGAAATCAGGTGATAGCCCCGGCTGGTCATTTCCATGTGCACAAGGACATAGCCCGGCATGAAACGACGCTCGGACGTGACTTTCTTGCCGCGGCGAACCTCGATCACATCTTCGGTCGGGACCAGAACTTCATCGATCTCGTCCTCAAGGCCCGCATCAGAGACGGCGGTCTTGATCTGCTCGGCGATCTTCTTCTCGAAATTCGAGAGAACGCTCACCGAATACCAGCGCTTCGCCATCGTCACTTACTTCCTTGCTGCCCGGGGCCTTTTGGCCGCCTTTGTGGTCTTTGCCCGGAACAAAAAACAACGCGCACCCCGAATCGATGCGCGCCGCTGTTCCTTTGGTTGGCGCGGAGTTACCCCGTGGACGCCGTCATTTCAAGAGGAAACCGCGTCTTAGGCGCCGACAACCGCATGCAGCCCTGTGCGGATCAGAAGATCCACCAGACTGAAGAAGGTCGCGGCAACTGCCGACAGGATGAAGACCATCAGCGTGGTCAGCAGCACTTCGCGGCGGGTTGGCCAGACAACCTTGGCCACCTCGGCGCGGGTCTGCTGCAGGAACTGAAGGGGGTTCGTCATAGCCATGATCGGATTCCGCAATTGGGTCGAAGGGGGAGATACGACCTATGGGCCGGGATTTCAAGCGGTGGCAGCAAGGACGCTTTAAGCGCGAGGCTCCTCCCGATGCAAAGTATGTTGGATCGGGAGGGTTGGTGTCGGGGTTTGCCATGTTTATAGGCGTGTCGAGGACCTGCCCGCCCTAGAACAACCTTGCCGTCTGATAGATCGCAAGAAGGCTGATCAGCGCCCCGACCAGAACCATCAACACGCGCTGCGGCAGAACTTTGGTCACATAGCCCGCCAAAGGCGCGGCAAGGACCCCGCCGACAATCAGGCCCGCAACGGCCCAGGCATACTGCGTCAATTCCCCGGCATCTTCCCAGTGTCCGGTCAACAGCGCCACGACAAAGGCCACCGAAACGGCAAAGGTCAGAAAGAACTCGACCGTGTTGACCGTGCCGATCATTTCGCGCGGCGCTCCACCCGACCCGACAAGGCCGGTGGTCACGACCGGACCCCAACCACCGCCGCCGACAGCATCGGCAAACCCTCCGACCAGACCAAGCGGCACCACGACCTCGGTGCGATGGCTGTCGATCGGACGCGCGGCCCGGTAGGCACGATACAGGATGTTGACCCCCATCAGCCCAAGATAGCCCGCCACATAGGGGCGCAACATCGCACCATCGACCGATGTCAGCAGGTAGGTGCCGACAACTCCGCCGACGATCCCGGCAGGCGCCAGCTTGCGGAACAACTGCCAGTTCACGTTGCGGTGCCAGGCATGCGAACTCGCCGAGGCGGCCGTGGTGAACAACTCGGCTGCATGCACCGAAGCTGAAGCTGCCGCCGGGGGAACCCCAAAACTGAGCAGGACCGACGAAGACACGACCCCATAGGCCATACCAAGCGCACCGTCGACGATCTGGGCCAGAAAGCCGACGACCGCAAAGAGAATGAAACTGTCTTCCATGGGAACCTCCGGTTGTTGCCAGACCTATTTCCCCATCAAGTCAGTATGAAATCAACAAATAAAAACACCTATTTCCCATATAGAAAGTATGTTTTAAGTTTTGCCCCGCCACAGGACGAAACTCCCGGCCTTTTGCCTAAATAAAGGACTGTTTTGTGCCGCCCGCGGCCTCGGCCAGGGACATGCCTTCCAGCAAAAGCGCTGTTGTGTCGCGGACGGCCAAGAGTATCGGCCGAATCCGACAGGTTTCGACGGACTTGCAATCGCTGCACTGGCGATAGGCCGTCAGGCTGGCACAGGGCGCAAGCGCAAGCGGCCCGTCGATACAACGCAGGATGTCGGCAAAGCTGATGGCAGTTGCCTCACGCGCCAGATGATAGCCGCCGCTTGGCCCGCGTTTGCCGACGACCAGACCGCGCGTCCGAAGGTCCGAGAAGATTGCCTCCAGAAACTTGCGGGGGATCGTTTCCGCTTCGGCAATCTCGGCCACAGTCGCGGGGGCGTTCTTGCGGGCAAGAAAAACCATGGCATGCAGGGCATATCGGGCGCGTTGGGTCAGCATTCGACAGACCTAACATTGCCCAAGGCAAGTGAGAAGAAGCGAGATTGCATTTCAGGAAAGTGGCAGGGGCAGAAGGTTTCGAACCCTCGACCTACGGTTTTGGAGACCGTCGCTCTACCAGCTGAGCTATACCCCTACGCGGAGGCCGGGTTACGGCAGGCGGCGGTCAAGGTCAAGGGCCAGACGCGAAGGAATGCGCTCGGAGGGATCAGGATTTGCGGACGAACTGGCACAGGATGACGATCTGCTGGTCGTTGACCCGGCCTTCGATCTGGTCGGGGTTGTCGCGCACCAGCCGGATGCCACGCACCGCCGTCCCACGCTTGGCGACCATGGAACTGCCTTTGACGGGAAGGTCCTTGATCAGCGTGACCGTATCGCCATGCACCAGCAGCGCACCATTGCTGTCGCGGTGTTCCACGCCCGGCTCACCGGCTTCAGTGGCCTGCGCGCGGGCCAACACTTCGGGGTCCAGATAGACGGTTTCCAGCAGGTCGGCAGCCCATGATTCGGTCGAAAGGGCCTGCAAAAGACGCCAGGCGGCGATCTGGGTGGCGGTGTCCTCGGACCAGACCGCGTCGCCAAGACAACGCCAACGCGGGCCGGGGGTGATGTCGCCGGTCAGCGCGGCAGCGCAGACGGGACACACAAGCGCCTTATCATCGCCGGGGGCTAGGGTGACGGGGCTGGCGTCAGAAGCGGCGCAAAGAACGCAAACGGACATTGGATTGCCTTTCAAATGAAAAAGGCGCGCGGAGGTCCGCGCGCCTTTCGGTTGGGACTGTTCCCGACCTGTTAAGCGATGATTTTCGCGACGACGCCTGCACCGACGGTGCGGCCGCCTTCGCGGATGGCGAAGCGCAGTTTTTCTTCCATCGCGATCGGGGCGATCAGCTCGACCACGAACTTCAGGTTGTCGCCCGGCATGACCATTTCAGTG
>CAIXBE010000621.1 GCA_903917595.1 uncultured Rhodobacterales bacterium | reverse complement strand
GAAACAAGGGGTGGCGCAAAGGTGGCCTGGTTTGCGCCACCCTCCGCCTCGCCGCCACCCCTTTGGCTCTGCGCTCACTGGTCCTTGCAAGATGCCCCGGCTTTCGGGGCCAGACCAGGGAGAACCCGATGCCGCATCTCGGATCGATGCCAGACCAGAAGGAAAAACCCCGCACTTTGCTGGTCGGTTGGATCAGCCGCCTAGACCTAGCGCTGGAACTCGGCCTGTCGGTCGACACGCTGCGCCGTTGGGAGGCCCAGCGCATGGGTCCGCCCTCCGTGCGCGCCGGGCGGAAAGTCTACTATCGCCGCGCCGCCGTCGAAGAATGGCTGGAAGAGCAGGAGCAGAACGCGCCTCGCCGTCGCCGCGCCGGGAGTCGCCGGTGATGACCTCTCGACACCAAAGCGCCGTCTGGCCTGCCGCCCGCCTCAAGGAGGCCCGCGCCGTAATCGCCGATGTGGCCCGTCATAGCGATCACCTGATCAGGCTGGCCTGCAATGTCTTGGCCGCCCATGGCGCGACGGAAGCCGAACGCAAGGACGCCCGCGTGTTGCTGGTGGTGATCGACGCGCGTCGTCCCGTGCGTGCCGCCCAGCGCGACGACCAAGGGAGGGCCGGGCTATGACGCGCCGCGGCACCCCCGAAGCCGACCTGCAGCGCGCGGTGGTGCAGGCGCTCCGATTTGCCCTGCCCCGCACGGCCATTATCCATCATTGCGCCAACGAGGTGACCGAAGCCGGGCCCCGCGGTGCCAGGCGCCAAGCGATCTTGGTCGGCATGGGCGTCCATGCCGGTTTTGCTGATCTGCTAATCCTCTGCAATGGGCATGTCCTGTTCTTGGAACTGAAGGCACCGAAGGGCCGCCTACGCCCGGATCAGGAGGCGTTTCGCGACGCAGTGCTGGCGCAGAGCTTCGGTTGGGCGCTGGTCCGCACTCTCGACGACGCGCTGGGCGCGCTGGCCGACCACGGCCTGGCCACGCGCATCGCGGCGCCAGTGCGGAGGTCCGCACCATGAGCCACGAAGCCACCAACTGGGCCATCAAGCAGCGCGGGCTGAAGCCCACCACCAAAATCGTGCTTTGGCACCTCTGCGACCGGTACAACCCCGACTATGGCTGCTTCCCCTCGCAGGATCGGCTTGCGCATGATTGCGAGATCAGCCGGTCCACGCTGAACGATCATCTCGGCCAGCTTGAGGCCGGAGGCCTGTTGCGCCGGGTGCCGCGCATCGATCCGGCGACCAAGCGTCAGCTGCCAACCCGCTACATCCTGGGGTTTGAGCCGGGCTTCACACCCGCTGATGTGGTTCCGCGTCCGGAAATCGGACACGGGGTTGCAGGCGATGAAGAAACCACCATTGGCGCAGAAACCTGTGGCATGGATGCCCCTGCCGAGTACCACCCGTGTCCGGAATTCGGACACGGGATTGACGCCCAGGCCGTGTCCGGATTTTGCGCAGAGCCGTGTCCGGAAAATGTCGAAAGCCGTGTCCGAAATCCGGACACTAACCTTGTAAGAGAACCACTAAGTAAACCCGTAAAAGAGGAGGAGGACGCGCAAGCGCGCGATCCCGATTTTGATCGGTTTTTCACAGAGCTTCTAACTGCGCTGGGCCTCGATGCCACTGCCCTGCCGGGCTGGTGGCAAGGCTGGCCACCACGGCTGCACGTTCAGCGCTGGCGCGAAAAGCTGGGGCTGAGCCAGGACGAGATCGTCGCCGTCGCCACTGCATCCCGGAGTGAACATCCCGAACCGCCTGATGGGCCGAAGGCGCTCGACCGCGCCATGCAACGCGCCGTCCAACGCAAAACGCAAGGAAGAGCCGAGAAGCATCGAAAGGCCAAACCAGAACCGGCGGCGCGGCCGACCATCACCGATCTGGCCG
>CAIXBE010000620.1 GCA_903917595.1 uncultured Rhodobacterales bacterium | reverse complement strand
CCATCTTGAACGCGAGTTCGGACGAATCCACCTCGTGGTATGAACCGTCAACAATGCGAACGATGACGTCCACCACCGGGTAACCGGCCACCACACCATTGTTGGTGCCTTCGAGAATGCCTTCCGTGGCGGGCTTGATGAATTCCTTCGGGATGACGCCACCAACGATTTCGTTGATGACCTCGACGCCCTTGCCCTTGACGTTGGGCTCGATCTTGACGCAGACGTGACCGTACTGGCCCTTGCCGCCCGACTGGCGGATGAACTTGCCTTCGCCATCGGCGTGCTTGGTGACGGTTTCGCGGTAGGCGATCTGCGGCTTGCCGGCGGTCGCCTCGACCTTGAATTCCCGCTTCATGCGGTCGCGGATAATGTCGAGATGGAGTTCGCCCATGCCGGCGAGAATCGTCTGGCCGGTATCCGGGTCGGTCTTGACCTTGAGTGTCGGATCCTCGGCGACCAAACGCTGGAGGGCCATGCCCATCTTTTCCTGGTCAGCCTTGGAATTCGGCTCGATCGACATCGCGATGACCGGCTCCGGGAAGGACGGCGGCTCGAGACGGATATCAAAATCCTCGTCACTGAGCGTATCGCCCGTGATCACATCCTTGACACCGACCAGGGCGCAGATGTCGCCCGAGTAGGCCATGTCAATTTCCTCACGGTCCATCGCGCGCATCAGCACCAGGCGCGAGCAGCGTTCGCTGCGGCGGGTACGCGGATTGTAGAGGGACATGCCCCGGGAGAGGGTTCCGGTGTAAACCCGGAAGAAAACGAGCTTACCGACAAAGGGGTCGGTCCAGAGCTTGAACGCGAGACCGGCCAGCTTGGCCTTGTCGCTGACGACCGCCTCGACGGGCGCGCCATCGACGTTCTGGCCCTGCATCGGGGGCAGATCCAGAGGATTGGGCAGGAAGTTCACCACGCAATCCAGCAGACGCTGAACACCCTTCTTCTTGAAGGCCGAGCCAGGGACAACCCCGGTGAACTTCATGGAGATGGTCGCCTTACGGACGGCCAAAGTGAGCTCCTCAAGCGAGATTTCTTCGCCGCCGAGGTACTTCTCAGCGATCACATCATCGAAGTCGGAAACCGCCTCAATCAGCTTGTCGCGGTATTCCTTGGCCTGCTCCGCATACTCCGCGGGAATGGCCGAGGTGACCGGATTCAGACCGAGCGGATCCGTGGTATCGTCGAAAATGTAGGCGGTGTTCTGGACGCCGGGCTGGACGGCGGAATGCATGAGGGCGTTGGAGGTGGTGATGCGAATGGTAAAAAGTTCCTGGTCGTCGCCGATGGCGGCCAAGGGGATGCGAATGACGTAGTCCTGGTTCCTGGTAAAAATTTCCCAAAGGCGATTGGAAATCGGTCGTTTTTGCCACTCGGTGTAGTCGGGTAGGCTGGGTGCGGTGGCGCCGGCGTGGGCTGGATTGGCGGCGGTGAGGACCATTCCGTTCTGGTCGGTGATAAGAATGTCGACGACGAGGGAGGAGCTGGCCTGGGCCTTTTGGAGGAGCTGGGGGATGAGGAGAT
>CAIXBE010000619.1 GCA_903917595.1 uncultured Rhodobacterales bacterium | reverse complement strand
GCTATTTCCCGGTCAACCCGATCGACGAAGCCCAGGACATCCGGGGCGAGATGCTGTCCACGATGAAGCGGATGGGCATCAAGGTCGACAAGCACCACCACGAGGTCGCGACCTGCCAGCACGAGCTGGGCATGATCTTCGGCGGTCTGGTCGAACAGGCCGACAACATCCAGAAGTACAAATACGTGATCCACAACGTGGCCCACGCCTACGGCAAGACCGTGACCTTCATGCCGAAACCGATGAAGGGCGACAACGGATCGGGCATGCACGTCAACATGTCGATCTGGCGCGCAGGCAAGCCGTTGTTTGCGGGTGATAAATATGCTGATCTGAGCCAAGAGGCCCTGTGGTTCATCGGCGGCATCATCAAGCATGCCAAGGCCCTGAACGCGCTGACCAACCCCGGCACCAACAGCTACAAGCGCCTGATCCCGGGCTTTGAAGCCCCGGTTCTGCTGGCATACTCGGCCCGCAACCGATCGGGTGCGGTTCGGATTCCGTGGACCGAAAGCCCGAAAGCCAAGCGCGTCGAGGCCCGTTTCCCCGATCCGTCGGCGAACCCCTACCTCGCCTTTGCAGGTCTTTTGATGGCCGGTCTGGACGGGATCAAGAACAAGATCGATCCGGGTCCGGCCTCCGACAAGGACCTGTACGATCTGCCGCCGGAAGAACTGGCCGAAATCCCGACCGTCTGCGGCTCGCTTCGCGAGGCGCTGGAGGAGTTGGAGAAGGACATGGACTTCCTGCTGCAGGGCGACGTCTTCACCCGTGACCAGCTTGAGGCCTATATGGGTCTGAAGTGGGAAGAGGTTTATGCCTACGAGCATACCCCGCATCCGATCGAGTATCAGATGTATTACTCCTGCTGATGCAGGGGGAATGACCAAGCAAAAGGGCGCCTGCGGGCGCCCTTTTTCATTGACCAAGATTGTAAGCCGGGACCGGCGCGCCTAACTTTCATTCGTATTCATCAGGGGCGTTTCATGGCCACCAATCCGTTCAGCAAGAAGCCCGAAGACGACCGCCCGAAGATCTGGGCGACCGGGAACCAGCGCCCGCCGTTCAACCTGCCGGCCTTTGGTCGCGCCAGCCTGTTCTTTGCCCGCGAAGGGGTTGCCCCCTTGCATGCCTGGGTCGCCCGGACCGGGCGGCGGGTGGCGCTGAACGTGCGCGACGGGGCGGGGCGCATCCCCGAGGCCAAGCTGGGCCGCGTTGCCCCCTATGTGCCGTCGCATCTGCGTGTCGCCATGTGGATCAAGAACCTGGCGGCGGTTCATGCCCATGCCAGCGCCAGCGCCGACCCGGATGTGAGGCGCGGCAATGCGCTGGTGGCCGCCATCGAGCCGCATCTGTGGGAGGTTGACGCGGCCCCGGTCGCGCCATCGCCCGAGCCGCTGTCAAAACCAGAACCACCGGCAGAACCGGCTCCGGTCGTGTTGGCCGAACCTGAAGTCCGGCCTTATGACCCCCTTGCCTCGATCCGGGCCGATCTCCGTGACCCTGCCCCCGCCGCAAAAACAGCCGCGAAACCGGCACGGGTGCGCCCGCCTGCAGGACCTCAAGTGCCGCCCCTGCCCCCCGGCCCCATCGCGGGCATGGCGATCCAGATCATCGGCTACGCGATCGGCTGGGCCAGCGCCTTTGTCGCCCTGCCCTATGGGCTGATCCGGTCGCTGTGGGCCCATGCCAAGGGTCAGGACCTGCGAAAGATCGGGGCGGAAGACTGATCAGGCCAGTGCGGCCGTCACAAACGCCAGAATGTCGGCCTGAACCTCGCCGCTTTCGAACTGCGCGCCGCCGTGCCCGGCCCCGGGGACCAGCTTGTAGTCAACCGCGGATTTGGGATCGGCGGCAACCCATGCCTCACGCAGACGTTTGGCCTGCAGGTCGGCAATCATCGGGTCGGCGTCGCCATGCCGGATCAGGATCGGCGGCAGGGGTTCGCGCAACTGCTCCAGCCGCCCGACCGGCCCCATCGCCCGCGCCATGTCGCGGTTTTCGCCGACGGCGTAGCCCAGAAGCTGGCTTTCGGCGCTGTCCGCCGGATCGGTCGCGCCCATCTCTGCGGCGCGACCAAGCGTTGCCATATCCCCGTCCATCGTCGAGAAATCCATCGGCCCGAACAGGCTGACCACCCCGCGCGTCGGCAGGCCGACCTCGACCAGACTAAGCGCCGTGCTGACGGCCAGAAAGGCCCCCGCCGACTGGCCCCAAAGCACGATCCGCGACGGATCAAGCCCAAGGGCCGCGCCGTTGCGCTGCAGATGAACGATGGCGGCCAGACAATCTTCGCCCTGCGCGGGCCAGGGGCTGGAGCCCGACAGCCGATAGTTCAGCCGCACCACCGCGATCCCGGCCTGCAGGATATCGGTGGGCACCGTCAGGTCCGACTTGTCACCGAATTTGAACGCGCCGCCGTGGATCATAACCAGCACCGGAGCAGGTTGCAGTCCGCGCGGCAGGGTCACGTCCAGCACCTGCCGGGGGTCGCTGCCATAGGCAGACACCTTGGCCCCCGGCGACCGCAAATACCACACGGCCGCCCCGCCCGCCGCTGCGGCCAGTCCTGAAAGCAAAAGCGTGCGGCGGATCATTCCGGGCATTGCAGTCTCCGTGCGATGGCGTTGATGTCGGTGCGAATAGCGGCTTCTAGCCGGGTGATGCGCTGGGGGGTGGCGGTTTCGGCCCGATACAGACAGTGCCACCGGACCTTTGCCCGGGGCGCGCAGGGGCGGATGATGCCCCAGGTCAGGATGCGGCGCAGCGGGCGACGCAGGACCAGCCAGTCGACCCATGCGGGCGCGCCCATTGTCGTGATCGCCAACACCTCACGCAAGCCCTGAAGACGCGGCAGCATCGGGCCGAAACCGGGGGAGTGGTCAAAGGCGGTGCCCGGGGCCCAGACCCGGTCGAACCAGCCTTTCAGAATCGCGGGAAAGCCCGACCACCAGGTCGGAAAGATCAGGATCAGAATTTCCGCTAGGGCCAGTTCGGCCTGTTCGTCGGCGACTGCTTCGCCTGCAAAGCCGGTGTAATAGGAGGCCCGTTCGCCCGCACTCAAGCTGGGGGCAAAACCGCTGGCGTAGAGGTCGCGCACCACAACCTGCCAGCCCGCAGCCTGCGCCGCCGCCGTGGCCTGCGCGCCCAGATGCGCGTTCAGGCTGTCGCCCAAGGGATGCGCCCGGACGATCAGACAGCGGCGAAGGGGCGCTAAAGGTGCCATGCGGGTCTTTGACCATGCAAAGCAGACACCCGCAACACAACGTTTGCGACACCGCGCGTCGCGGGTGGCATAGGCGGCGAAATGCTGCCGGGGGCATGCTGGTTACAACAGGGGAGAGCCAGATGACCAGCTATCAGCGCGACCGCCGCAAGATCGATCCAACCCGCGAAGACCGGCTGGCCGATGGCAGCCCGAATGACAATGACCGGGTGGAGATCGGGCCGACGCAACTGGCCTTTGGCGAATGGCAGGCGGCTGGGCTGACCCCGCCCAACCTTGACCGGATGCGCGAATACCGTTGGCGGCGGCTGACCGAAGCTTTGGTCAAGCGAGATATCGGTGGCTTGCTGATGTTTGACCCCCTGAACATCCGCTATGCCACCGACACCACCAACATGCAGCTTTGGAACAGCCACAACCCGTTCCGCGCCGTCCTTTTGTGCGCCGACGGCCATATGGTGATCTGGGAATACAAGCAGGCGCCCTTCCTGGTGACCTTCAACCCGCTGGTCAAGGAACTGCGCTCGGGTGCGTCGTTCTTCTATGCCGTCTCGGGGGATCGGGGCGATCAGGACGCAGCCTCTTTCGCCAATCAGGTTGACGAGGTGATGCGTGCCCATGCCGGGACCAACCGCCGCCTTGCCGTCGACAAGATCATGGTCGCGGGCCTGCGCGCGCTGGAGCGCAAGGGCTTTGACGTGCTGGAAGGCGAAGAGGTCACCGAACGCACCCGCGCGATCAAGGGGCCCGACGACATTCTGGCGATGCGCTGCGCCCATGACGCCTGCGAAAAGGCGATTGCGGAAATGGAGGCGTTCACGCGGGAGAATGTGCCCAAGGGTAGCGTTTCCGAAGACGACATCTGGGCCGAGTTGCACAAGGGCAACATCCGGCGCGGCGGGGAATGGATCGAGACCCGGCTTCTGGCCTCCGGCCCGCGCACCAACCCGTGGTTTCAGGAATGTGGGCCGCGCATCGTGCAGAACAACGAGATCGTCGCCTTTGACACCGACTTGATCGGGGCCTACGGCATCTGCATCGATATCAGCCGGACGTGGTGGGTGGGCGACGCGCGGCCGACGAATGCGATGGTTTCGGCGATGAACCACGGGCT
>CAIXBE010000618.1 GCA_903917595.1 uncultured Rhodobacterales bacterium | reverse complement strand
CTGTTCCGCGATGAACTTGGCCTGTCGGATGCGCTGTATTTCGACGGCAATATCTCGCGGCTTTATGCGCCGCAGTTGAACCGCCACGACGGCGGCTTTCCGATGGGTCCGATTGTCGGCACCGTGGTTCCGAAGGGCTAAGGTATGGCACGGACAAAGAAGGGCCGCGCGCTTTCGGGCTGGCTGATCGTCGACAAACCGGCCGGGATCACCTCGACCGCCGTGGTGAACAAAGTGAAATGGGCGCTCTCGGCACAAAAGGCGGGCCATGCCGGCACGCTGGATCCCGACGCGACCGGTGTTCTGGCAGTGGCGCTGGGAGAGGCGACCAAGACCATCCCCTATATTACCGACGCGCTGAAATGCTACCGGTTCCGGGTGACCCTTGGGGCGGCGACCGATACCGACGACGCCTCGGGTCAGGTCATCGCCACCAGCGACCAGCGCCCCACCGACGCACAGGTTGAGGCCGCACTTGCCGGGTTCCGGGGCCAGATCGAACAGGTCCCGCCGCAATATTCCGCCGTCAAGGTCGATGGCGAGCGCGCCTATGACCTCGCGCGTGAGGGCGAGGCGTTGGACCTCGCCGCCCGCCCGCTTTGGGTGGACAGCCTGACCTTCATCGCCCGTCCGGACGCAGATCACGTCGATCTGGAAATGGTCTGCGGCAAAGGCGGCTATGTCCGCTCCATCGCCCGCGATCTCGGGCAGGCGCTGGGCTGCCTTGGCCACGTCCAGTGGCTGCGCCGCACCTGGTCCGGCCCGTTTCATGCCGATCAGGGCGTGACCCTTGACCAGATCGACGCCGAAGCGAAAACCGACGCCCTTGATACCCGCCTTCTCCCCCTTGAACTTGGCCTTGCCGACCTGCCCGAATTCCCCGCCACCCCCGAGGGTGCCGCGCGCCTGCGGAACGGCAACCCCGGCATGGTCATCGCGTCCGCCGATTGGGGCACCGAAGGCTGGGCCAGCCTGAACGGCCAGGCCATCGCGGTCGGCAACTACCGGGGCGGAGAGCTTCACCCCTCCCGCGTGTTCAACCGCTAAAGTCTACCTAAAATTCGGCTTCCTCTCTGCGAAAATATCCCGCGGGGGTCCGGGGGTGTGAAACCCCCGGCGGCCAAACCCTCGCGCAATGCAAAAAGAAAAAGCCCCGCGTCTCCGCAGGGCCTTTTCAGAACTCATGAAACTAAGAGCCTCAGACCAGTGCAGCTTTCGCCTGGCCGGCGATGGCGTTGAACGCCTCGGGCTCATGCACGGCCAGATCGGCGAGGACCTTGCGGTCCACTTCGATCCCGGCTTTCGCCAGACCGTCGATGAAACGCGAGTAGGTCATCTCGGCATCGAACAACCGGACGGCAGCGTTGATCCGCTGGATCCACAGCGCGCGGAAGTTGCGCTTGCGGGTCTTGCGGTCGCGGGTCGCGTACTGGTTGGCCTTATCGACGGCCTGAGTGGCCGTGCGAAAGTTGGTGCTGCGCGCGGCGTAATAGCCCTTGGCAGCCTTGATCACCTTGCGGTGACGGGCGTGGGTGACCACACCGGATTTGACGCGGGACATCGGGGGCTCTCCTTACCGGTCGTAGGGCATGTACTTCTTGACGATCTTGGTGTCCGAAGCGGACAGCAGCATCGTGCCAGAAGCATCGCGAATGAACTTCGTCGTGCGCTTGATCATGCCGTGCCGCTTGCCGGCAACGCCAGCTTTGGCCCGACCGGAGGCCGTGAAGCTGAAACGCTTCTTGGCCGCCGACTTGGTCTTCATCTTGGGCATTTCCATCTCCGTGGTTTCAGGCACGACTCGGCATGCCACTTTGGCCGGCCGTGCGGGTAATCGAGCAGTCCCTATAGGGGCCGCACTGATTGATGGCAAGAGCGAAAGGTGCCCAAAAAACGTGGCCTTCGCAGGAGTTTTGCGCCCAAAGCTCCAAGACCCGACGCTGACCCTGACCGGACAACCGGCCGACTCTCGATCCGAGTTAGCAGGGTTTACACACCAAAATCCCTTGGTTTTGCCCGCTAGTGAGCAAATTTTAGACACATTCAACTATCGGAAGCATCCGATTCATTGACTCAACTATAGGCGGTTGTATCTTTTGATCCACCGGCACAAGTCGGCCATTCACCGCGAATCCCCTTAATTCTTAACGGAGAAAATCCAATGACTTCGATCCAATTCCGCGCCGCCGCCCTGATCACCGCAACTCTGCCCCCGAAAGCCGCGCAGCACGCTGGCACCGAACTCGGCGGCTCGCACCTGCCGCCCAAAGCCGCTCAGCACGCTGGCACCGAAGTCGGCGGTTCGCACCTCCCCCCCAAAGCCGCCCAGCACGCTGGCACTGAGGTCGGCGGTTCGCACCTCCCGCCGAAGG
>CAIXBE010000617.1 GCA_903917595.1 uncultured Rhodobacterales bacterium | reverse complement strand
TTTCGTCCAGAACGACAAAGGCGAAAAGCTCGTCTTCGGCCCCGGGTTTGGGGTTGCGAAAGCAGATGGCATCCCGCACGCCCGCAACTGAACGCATCAGTTGGTCGACAACGAAGCCGTTGATCTTGCTGCCCATTATGTTCATCACATGGTCGGATCGGTCGGCGATGTGCAAGCGGCCATCGGCCTCAACCAGGGCCACATCGCCGGGATAGAACCAGCCATCGCGGAAGGCATCCGCGCTGGCTTGCGGGTCGTTCAGATAGGATGACACCATATAGGGATTGCGCAGGCGCACCACGCCACGTTCGCCGGGCGCAACCAGGCTGCCATCAACGTTGATCACATGGATTTCACTGTCACGCATCTTGCCATGGGCAAAAGGCCGACCTTCACCATCCCGCTGCCAAAGCGTCGAATAGCTTTTGCTGGTTTCGCTGGCACCATAGGTGTCGTCAACCACGTTGAAACTGTCGAGCAAGGCAATCGCCTCATGCTCGGGCAGGCGCGACCCTGCAAGCTCGATCCGGGCGGCCCGGGGGGACAAGGTCACGCCTGTCAACGCCGCCTTGATCAGGCTGCGCGACCCCGAAACCATGTCGATCCCCGCAGCATGCCAGTCTTGCGGCGCAAGGCCCAAATACAGGGTTGAGCCGTTCACCAGCGCGGCTGCGGCCCGGGCAAGGAAAGGGCGACTGTAGCAATGGGCAAGCAGCACATGGCGGCTGCGCGGCCGGAATTCGTCGGCCACAGCCTGCGACCGCCCGACCACCATGCGCTGAGTGAGCGTCAGGAATTTCGGCAGGCCGGTGGTCCCGGAAGTATGCACCCAAAGCCAGGGAAGATCGGAATCCACGGCGCGGGATTCGTCAAAGGCCGGCGCGAAAGCCGGGGACCATGTTTCATCCAGCGCAATCGATTCTGGTGCAGGGGCAGCCTTGACCCTGGGGTCGTAAAGATAGTGGGAAATCTTCAGCGCGTCCGGGGTCGCATTGTCCCCCGCAAAGGGAAAGAATTCCGCCCCGACCCAGGATGCACCCAGCAGCACGGCCAGAACCAGCATCGGTTCAGGCGTGCGCAACTGCACGCGTGACCCCGGACCGATCCCGGCCGCCTGCATCTTGGCCGCGAAAGCCAGACCCAGGCGACGGACCTGATCGTGGCTGTAGGTCTGGTCGGGGAAGACAACTGCCGGGGCCTCAGGGTCAGCCAGTGCCGCCCCGGCCTGTGCGGTTGCAAGTCGTGAATGGTCAGCCATGTTGTTCCCCAACGCGTCACCCCCCTCGGGGCAGGTCTTTGGCAATTCTGGCACATTCGCTGCGCCGGGGCACGCCGTCATGTGTCATTGGAATTTCGGGCACAACAAAGAAGTAGCCGGGAGCTTTCAATCCGGCCAGCCGTTGCGCACAATGGGCTATCGCCCTGTCGACAGTCGAAACCATGTCAGTCCCGGGCTCCAGCATCAGAAAGGCCATCGTGCGCAGCGGAATCTGTTCCAGCGGATCAAGAAATACGGCGGCCTGTCGCACGCCCGTAACCTCGTGCAGGACCTCCTCGACTTCGGCGGGGTCGATCTTGGTTCCGCTAAGATTGATGATCTGATCCACCCGCCCGACGATGGTCAGCGCCCCGCCGGGTTCCCAGCGGGCCAGATCACCGGGGTGAAACCAGCCGTCGCGAAAGGCGCGGGCGGTGGCTTCGGGGGCATCGCGATACCCCGGTGCCAGATAATCGTTGTGAACTCGCACTTCGCCGACTTCGCCGACGTCGCAGGGCTGGCCATCGGCCAGAAGCACCTGGACCGTCGAGTCCTGCGGTCTGCCGATACGGCTGACCTGCCCGTCTTGCAAAACCCTGAGATTCACAAAGGATTTGTTGGTCTCTCCAGCACCATAGACATCTTCCACCTGATCAAACACCGCCAGCATCCGGGAAGCGGCCGCGTCGCTGAACGGGGCGCCGCTGACCTGCAGTCTGGCAAAACGCGGGCGTGGCTGCCAGCGCGTCAGCCAGTCCTGGACCAGCTTTGGCGAGCCGGAAAAAAGGTTCGCCCCTTCGCGGGACAGGATGTCGGGGTCAACGAAATCAAGCAGCGTCGCGCCATTGACCAGTGCTGCCATGGCACGCACGAAGAACGGGCGCGTATAGCACGGAAAGATCGAGCAGAATCGCGTCTCTCCGCCCCGGAAATCGCCCGCCGCCGCGACCGAGCGGTCAAAAGCAATGCGCTGGCTAAGGACAAGCGCCTTGGGCTTGCCGGTTGTGCCCGATGTGTGGATCGTCCACCACGGCGCCTCGGCACTTTCGGCACCGGCAAATCGCGCCGCGGTTTCGGGGCTGACAGGGGTGTGGCGCGGCGACCAGTCCGCGGTCATCTGAACCACGGTCGCACCTTCGGCATGGGGCGTCGGGCGATCAGGGCTGTAAAGGACGATGAGGGGGCCCGGTTCGGCTCCGGTCTGCGGATTGTGCAGCACGAAACGCGCACCAACAAGCGCAGTTGCCGCCATGACGGAAACCGAGGCGATAATGTCGCGTGATTCCAGCGCAACGGTCATGCCGTGACCGATGCCAATTTTCTGCATGTTCAGTGCGAAGGCCTGCGCGATCTGCCAAAGCTTGGCATAGCTTAACCGGACATCGGCAGCGACAATGGCATCGCGGTCGGGATGCAGCGCCGCGCC
Source organism: uncultured Rhodobacterales bacterium (assembly GCA_903917595.1). Taxonomy (GTDB): domain Bacteria; phylum Pseudomonadota; class Alphaproteobacteria; order Rhodobacterales; family Rhodobacteraceae; genus Tabrizicola; species Tabrizicola rara. Next base: position 3,834 of record CAIXBE010000617.1, on the reverse strand, counting down.
CCGCGCCAGCGCCGCGCCGATGTTCCAAGGCTGGTCCAGCGCGCTCATGCAAGTTCACCCAGTTCGCGGGCGCGTTTGAGCACCAGTTGCACGCAGGCCTCACGATCAGGCAGTCCTTCTTCGTCCCGTGGCAGGTCCATGACCGACCTTAGACTACGGTCGCTTAGTCCATAGCCGATGGTGCGGTCGATCTTGGCCAGGATGTCGACGTTCACGTCCGCCCGCAGCTTGGGGTCGTCATAGACCACAAAGGCGATCATAGCATCCTTCGTGGCCGGGATCGGATTGCGGAAAGCCACCGCCTCGCGCACACCCGGCACGCTGCATATCAAGGCATCAACCAGCCCGGCCTGAATCTTGTAGCCACCAAAGTTGATCACGTCATCCTCACGGCCCAGAACCACAAGCTCGCCGTTCTGGCCCCAATAGGCAGTATCGCCGGGATAGAACCAACCGTCCCTGAAGGCGCGTGCGCTGGCTGCGGGCGCGTTCAGGTAGCCCGGCACCATATAGCTGTTGCGCACACGCACCTGACCAGACTTTCCATCGGTGCAAAGTTGGCCCGATGGGTCCACGATCTCGACCTCGCTGTCTTGCGGCCGGCCGTGAATCGCAATCTGGCCATCGGCTTCAAGCTGGATTTCGTTGGCAAAGCTTTTGGACGTTTCGCTGGCCCCATAGACATCGAATACCTTGTCGAAGCTTTCCAGAAAAAACCGCGCCGACCCTGCCGGAATGCGGGACCCGCTGATTTCAAGCCGTGCAATCCGTCGTGGCAGGCGCCCTTGCTCAAGTTTTCGAAACATCTGCATCGGCGAGGCTGCAACAAAGTTGACGCCGTGCTTGAGCCAGAGGTCAGGGTCGATCCCCTCGACCAGCGTGCAGGCCTGCAGGAGTGCGGCAAGCGCGCGCGCAAAGAACGGACGCGACGTGCAGCCAAAGAACGTCGCGAACGTCGTCTGTACCAACGGGAAATCAACCGCTGCCGCCCGGCTTCGGTCTGCGACGGCGCGCTGGCTGAGGGCGAGGAACTTTGGCTCGCCCGTCGTGCCTGAGGTGTGAAGATAAAGCCACGGCGCATCGGGGTCGATTGCTGCAGGCGGCACCTCGACTGTCTGCGGGCCGTCATCGCGCAGCCATTCCGGAGGCAACACACGGAACGGCACGGCGGGGTGGCCCGTCAGGTCGGGCGTGCGGTAGAAATGTGTCGGCCGGATCACTTGGGCCCGCGCAAGGATCGGGCCAGCCACGACAAACCCGGCCCCAAGCAGGCCCGTTGCCATCAGCGTTGCCAGCACCACGACCATATTGCGGGAGTTCAGGGCGACCAGACCACCGGGGCCGACCCCATCGGCAGCCAGATGCGCGGCAAGTCGGTTCACGACGCGCCAGAACTGTCCATGCGACAGCGCCACGCCATCGCCCAGAAGTGCAGGAAATCCAGCGTGGCGGGCCGCGACCGCGCCGTATTGCGCGGCGATATTTAAAGGAAAGTGCATGTGATCAGCCATTTCTGTGCGTCTGATACAGGGTGCGACACATGAACCTTTGCGCGCCGCCATCATGGGCCCGGGGAACAGCGGAAATTTCGATCAAACGTTGCGGTGACCGTTGCGCGCCAAACCGGGGCTGGACCGTTAGGCGGACGCGATCCGCGATATCGGTCATGCTGACCCCCGCTGCAGGCACGACAAAGGCCAGAAGCTCGTTGGCTTTGCCGGGGACGGGCACATCAAAGCACATCGCGTCGGACACCCCTTCGACGGCGCGCAGTGCATCGTCGATCGCCATCGCGTTCACCTTGACGCCACCAAGGTTCAGGATGTCACCGGATCGGCCCACGACCTGCAATTCGCCAAGGGGACCGGAAAATCCCAGATCGCCGGTATAGAACCAACCGTCGCGAAAGGAGGTGGCAGTGGCTTCGGGGTTATCCAGATAACCGTCCGCCAGATAATCGTTTTGCACGCGAACAAAGCCGACGGTTCCTTGCGGCACTGCCTGACCATTGTCATCGGCAATCTCGACCTTGCTGTCCAGTTGCACTCCGCGCACAGCCAGATGTCCGTCCCCGTCAATGAACCTGACGTTCTTGAACGAGCGGTTCGTCTCGGTCGAGGCATAAAGGTCAACGACGCTGTCAAAGCTTTGCAGCAGGTGCAATGCCAGTTCGTCGGACAGTCGCGCGCCCGAGACATGCACCAAGGGAAGTTTTCGGGGCAGGACCTTGCCTGCCATGGCCGTCCCGATCTGCGCCACGGAACCGTAAAGGTGATTGACCCCGGCCGCATACCATACGGCAGGATCGTGGCTTTGCACCACCGTAGCCCCATTCACGAAGGCGCTGAGGAAACGGGTGATAAAGGGATAGGCGTCGGCGTGAAAGAAGGTGCAGAATACCGTCTGACGCGTCACGAAATCGTCGCGCGTCGCATGCGCCCGCAAGGCCTGCTGATGTTGTGACAGGACCAGTATCTTGGGGGCTCCGGTGGTGCCAGAGGTTGGCGCATAGATGAAAGGCGCCCTGTCGGACACCGGCTCCAGCGCCATTGGATCGGCGGGTGCCGAGGTCGTCCATTCGGAGGTGATCAGGTGGCGTCCGTCCGTTTCCGCGCTGAACTTGTCGGTCAGCACATGTGTCGGGCGCAGACGCTCTGGCAGGTGGCGGGCCGCGCCGACCGACACCCAAGCGGCCCCAAGCAGCGCGCAGCCAAGGATCACAGGTGCTGCGACCGTCACATCGCCACTGTCAAGTTCAACCCGCGACCCCGGGCCGACACCCAGCGCCTGCATGCGCGCTGTAAACGAACGCACAAGGCGGGCAAGCTGGTCATAGGTCAGCATTGACCTATCAGTGACGACTGCCAAAAGGTCAGGATGCTGCGTCGCCGTTGCCAACGCCATTCGACCGATATTCATTGCCATTGCCGAAGCCTCCAGATCACCCGCGCGGTTCAAGCACCCGGACTGCGGGTCGAATCCGACTTAGGACGCTTTGACATATTGTGGAACCAGCAAACTGCGACCACAAGAGGGATGGGTATGCGACAGCACTAGCGGAGAGAGAGTTCGGCATGCAAAGGCAGACAACGCAGGTGGCCATAGTCGGCGCGGGGCCAGCCGGAATGATCCTGGCGCTTCTCTTGCGGATGCAGGGAATTGACTGCGTTGTTCTTGAACGTCGCGCGCGGGCCGAAGTTCTTGCGCGCATCCGCGCTGGTGTCCTGGAACCGGCCGCCGCCCGGTTTCTGCGCGAAAGCGGGCTGGTCACCCGGATTGACAGCCTGGGCCGCCCGCGCAATGGCAGCCGTATCGCCTGGCAAGATCGCCCCAGCCTGATGATTGACGTCAAGCGCTGGACCGGCACCGAAATGATGGCCTACGGCCAGACCTTTCTGACCGAAGACCTTTATGCGCAAGCGGATCAGCTTGACCTGCGCCTGTTCGAACAGGTCACCGATCTGGATGTGACCGGGCTGGACGGTCAGCGGCCAAAGCTGGAGTTCCGCACGCCGGAAGGTGCCATTCAGCTGGACTGCGATTTCGTCATCGGCTGCGATGGTGCGCGCGGGCAATGCGCAGGCCTGATCCCCGAAGCCAACCGCCGCACCTTTGAACGGGACTATCCCTTTGGTTGGCTTGGGATCATGGTCGAGGCACCGCCAATCGACGATTTTACCTATATCCACCATGCCGAGGGCTTTGCCCTGGCAGCCCAGCGCGGCCCGAACCTTAGCCGCTATTACGTTCAGACCCCGCTTGATCAAGGGGTCGAGGCCTGGCCGGACGACCGGTTCTGGAAGACCTTCCTGCACCGTGCGCCGGCCGATATCG
>CAIXBE010000616.1 GCA_903917595.1 uncultured Rhodobacterales bacterium | reverse complement strand
GGGGGCCAGTCTGTCGGCCAGTTCCTCGACAATTTCGGCCCGCATCAGACGGGCGGCGCGGTCGTCCATCTCGGTGAAACCGGGGGGGACGCCGGCCTCCAGCGGGAAGCGGCGCAGAAGGCTGGCGCAAAAGCTGTGGATGGTCTGGATGCGCAGACCGCCGGGGGTTTCGATTGCGCGCGCGAAAAGCTGCCGGGCGCGGGCCAGCCGGGGGGCGGCCATTTCCTCCTCGCCCAGTTCCAGCAGATCGCGGCGCAGGTCGTCGTCGGGCTTCATCGCCCAGGCCCCAAGGCGCTGGAACAGCCGGTTCTGCATCTCGGAGGCGGCGGCCTTGGTATAGGTCAGGCACAGGATATGCTGCGGTTCGACCCCGTTCAACAAGAGACGCGCCACCCGGTCGGTCAGGACCTTGGTCTTGCCCGACCCCGCATTGGCCAAAAGCCAGGTGTTGCGGTCCGGATGGGCTGCTTTCATCTGGGCAAGGCTGGCGGCTGAGATGGTCATGCCATGTCCTCGGGTTTGGCGATGGCCGTCATGTCCCATTCGCCAAAGCGCGACAGGTGGTCATAATCGGACTTGTCCGTCACCTTCTGCAGCGCCCGCCGCGCCGTATAGCCCTTGGACGGCTGCGCATAGGCCGTGATCAGCTTGCGAAACTCGTCCCAGGTCTTCGCCACATCGCCCGGCAAGAGATCAATCGGTTCTTTCTTGAACGCCGCCTTGACCCCGACATAGGTCAGTTTTCCGACTTCGGAGGGGCCAAGACTGGCAAAGCCACCCGCCTCGGCCATTGCTGCAGCCAGATACAGTTGCTTGTCGAAATGTTTCTGCTCGTCCTTTGAAGGCGGCGCGCCGGTCTTGTAGTCGATCAACAACAGCCGCCCGTCGGCCAGCCGGTCGATCCGGTCGGGCTTGCCGGTCAGGGTGAAATCAAGGCCCGGCAGTTGCACCGCGCCCTTTTCCTCGATCAACACCGGATCACCCCCGGTATTGGAGGAAAATTCCAGAAACGCCGCCGCTGCCTTTTCGATCCGCGCCCGCCAGATGGCCCGCGCCAAGGGCCAGGCCACCCGCTGGGTCAGCACGTCATCGGTGACGCGCATCAGGTCTTCAAACCCGCCCGAGCCTTGCCGGACAAAGCCCTCAAGGATTTCATGCAGCACGGTGCCGCGCAGGCGGGGGTCGGCTTCGGGGCGCAACGGGTCAAGCGGGCGCAGCCGCAGGACGTGGCGGGCGTAAATTGCATAGGGGTCGCGGATCAGGGTCTTGATCTCGGTAACCGAAAGCTTCTTCGGCCGAACCCCGAGAGGAGGACGCGGCGACGGGCGATCGGCCGGATCGGTCTGAGCCGTTGGCGTGTCGAAGGCAGCCGCCCGGTCAAGCCACAGTTTGCCGCGCGACCGCATGGCCGCAAGCGCCATGGGCCCTTGCCGGGTGGGAATGCCGGACATCAGGTTGACCAGCCGGTTGATCCAGCGTGAGGGCACGGTTTCCGCTTCAGCCCCACGCAACGCCCGGGACAAGACAACCCGGGGGGCCGCAATGGCCTGCTGGTAGTCATGCGCCGACAGACCGATCTTGCGTTCCGGCAGCAACAGCCCCGCTGCCTTGCGCATGGCCCGGTTCAACCACGGATCGGGAGGCGGTGCCGCCGGCCATGTCCCATCGTTCAGCCCGCCCAGAATGACCAGATCGGCGCCTTGCACCCGCGCCTCAAGCGTGCCCCAGATCATGATGCCGGGATGCACGGATTCCGCCTCGCGGACCTCATGGTTCTGCAGGACCGCGCGCAGCAGGTTGGCGTAGTCGGAGGGGGTCAGGCTGCCCCCGGCCCCCGCCTCACGCTCAAGCTCGGTCATGGCGGCAAGGGCCTTGGCCCCGGCCTCCTTGTCCCACAGCGCGCCGTCGCCGGAGATGGCAAAGCCTTGCGCCAGTTGCCGGGTGACCGACAGATGTCGGGCCACGAACCCGGCCAAGGGCAGGTCGCCAAGGGTTTCGTGGCTGCAAAGGGCGTCCCCCAGGATCGCCGCCCAGCGCGTGGCACCCTCCAGACCCGAGGTTTCGGCCCATGCGGCAAGGCTGGCCGCCGTGGGAAAGGCCGGGCCGTTGCGGCGGGCGTGCAGCTCGTATTCGCGCGTCAGGATCAGGTGCTGGCCCCGGCCATGGTCCAGCCCGACCCCGGTAAAGGTCAGCGGATGCTTCATCAGCGCCAAGGCCGCATCGACCGTCAGCCGTTGGCCGAACAAGCCCGCCACCTGCCGCAGCATCCGACCGGGGGCGGAAAGCGCCAGGGGACGCCCGGCAGAATCGTCGGGCCGGATGCCCCAGCGGTCCAGCGCCGCTGTCACCCGGCGGGTCAGGTTGCGGTCGGGTGTCACCAAAGCCGCGCGGGTGCCGTCCTCAGCCGCTTTGCGCAGGATCAGCGCGATGGCCAGCGCCTCGGCCCGCTCTGACGGCGCTTCGATCAGGGTCAAGCCTGCGGTCGCGGGCACAAGATCGGGCAGATCTGGGCCTTCGGTCAGCCATTGGTCGGTGATCGGCGCTGGGCGGAGGGAGAGCGAGATCAGCCGGTTCCGTTCAGGCGCGGGCGGTTCGGTGGGCGTCCAGCGCTGAACGACCTGCCGCCCGATGCCCAGCCCGTCCATGATCTTGCGAAAGCGGAATTGCGGATGATCCTCGGCGGTCAGGGCATCGGCCATGCTGTCCCAGACCGCATCCGGCAGGTCAAAATCGAAGCCGGGCAGCACGACCGCCCCACCGGGCAACCGCGCCACGGCTTGCATCAGCAGCGCCGTCGTGCCCCGCGACCCGGTCGAGCCGGCAAGGATCACCGGACCTTTCGGCGGGGTATCGGTCCAGCCGGAAATCAGACCCTGCACCGCCAGCCGCAACCGCGCCTCGCCGTCCGGGGTGTCGCCGGTCAGGGCCTGTGCCACGATGCCAAGGAAGGCCTGTGTCCGCGCCCAATGCGCCGAATGTTCGGCCACATCCAGCGTTGAAATCCGTTCGGCAGAGACATCCTCGCCCGCCATTTCCGCCATCAGTGCGGCCAGGCTTTCGGCCAGATCAAAG
>CAIXBE010000615.1 GCA_903917595.1 uncultured Rhodobacterales bacterium | reverse complement strand
CTTGCCGACTGGCTGGTCCGCGCGCTGGACCTGCCTTTCCGCGAGGCGCATCATGTCACCGGCACGCTGGTCGCCATGGCCGAACGCAAAGGCTGCGATCTGCCGGACCTGACGCTTTCTGACATGCAATCGGTTCATCCGGGCATCAACGACGCGGTGTTTGCGGTGCTTGGGGTCGAAAACTCCATCCGCAGCCGGATGTCTTATGGCGGGACCGCGCCGGACCGGGTCCGGGCACAGGTCGCACGCTGGAAAGTGGCGCTGGGTTGATCACGGGAAAGGCCTGACAGAATGGCAAGCCGAGTTCAGAGCATGCCCAAGACCGCCGCCCTAACCCTGCCGCGAGGCTTGATGCTGGCCGGGGTCGGGCTTCTGATCTGGTCGCTGGTCTTCGTGGTGAACGAACCGGAAGGCTGGCACTTCATTCTGCTGATTGACCGCTTGGCGCTTGGCCCGGCCTTGGCGGCTGGGGTCGCCCTTTGGACTGCGCTGGCGGAAATTCCTGATGTGACGCCCACCCCGCCGGGTGCTAGGCTGCTGCCTCAGAACGCCGAATAAAGACATAAAGACAAGGACTGCCGCCATGCCCCGCCTTCTTCTCCTCGCCTACCTTGCTCTTGCCGCTTGCGGTGCCGATGGTGCCCCAGAGGCGCCGTCGAAATCCGGCGTCACGATTTCCGGCGAAGCCTCGGTCGGCGTCGTGATGAATTGATGCCGTTGCGGCGGCGCACTCGTCCCGTTCATCTGCTCGTTATGACTGCGGCAATCGCCTTGGTTTCGCCTGCGTCCGGGTTGGAGCTTATTCCCGCTCAACCACTTGCGGCGGGTGTCGACGGACTGCCAAGGGTTGCAGGAAATGGCGAGACCGTGGATCGGATCAACTCTGCCCTGAAGGCGCTGGACGACAGCAATCTGGGAAGCGCTATGTGCGGCGGCGAAACGGTGTCGGATGATGCAGGCGTATCAGTCAGTGTCCTTTCGGACGGGCCAGAGTACCTAAGCCTTCTGATCAGCGCGGGCGGCTATTGTGAAGGCGCCGCCCATCCTTGGTGGATCGAGGACGTGGTGAACTTTGACCTTCGCTCAGGCGAGCAATCAGATCTGATGGATTTGCTGCCGCAAGGTTGGCGCAGCAATGCTGACGTCATGGATCCCCTGCGTGTGCTTTATCTGGGTGCAGCCAGCGAATACTTCCTTCAGCCCGGTAAGGACCAGCTGCAGGATTGCGTCGGCCCCTATGCCAAGGCTGTCAGGGAAGGCTGGCTGACCATCGAGCTTGCAATCGACAAGACCCAGCATGGGCTGTTCATGGTCCCAGTCGGTCTGGCCTATGTGGACAGCTATTGCGCAAACTCCGTCGTGGTGCCGGTCGAATACCTTGAAAGGGCGGGCTTTGATCCTCGCTTCTTCGATGCCTTTGGTCGCGACTCCGAGACGGTCAGCCCTTGACCCTGAGTGCGACGGGGGGACTGGGTGAATTGCGCGGAAGACTGGTTCTGCTATACGCCGGTCGGGCAGGACAATCGGGGCTTTAGATGGACCACTTCCAATACAAGAAGGGCACCTTGCATGCCGAAGACGTGGCGATCCAGGAGATTGCTGCCGCGGTAGGCACGCCGTTCTATGTCTATTCGACCGCCACGCTGACCCGGCACTACAAGCTTTTCACCGAAGCGCTGTCGCCGCTGCCACATCTGGTGTGCTTTGCGATCAAATCCCTGTCCAACGTCGCCGTGCTGAAGACGCTGGGCAACCTTGGGGCCGGGATGGATGTGGTTTCAGCTGGCGAATACCTGCGGGCCAAGGCGGCGGGGGTTCCCGGCGACCGGATCGTCTTTTCCGGTGTCGGCAAGACACGTGACGAAATGCGGTTGGCCCTGACCGGCGGCATCCGGCAGTTCAACGTGGAATCCGAACCCGAGATGCGGGCGCTGTCCGAAGTGGCGGTCAGTCTTGGCGTGACCGCGCCCATCACCATCAGGGTCAACCCGGACGTGGACGCCCGCACCCATGAAAAGATCGCGACCGGTAAGAAGGAAAACAAGTTCGGCATCCCCATCGGCCGCGCCAGTGAAGTCTATGCCGAGGCCGCCCGCCTGCCGGGCCTGCAGATCGTCGGCATTGACGTTCACATCGGCTCGCAGCTTACGGAACTTGAACCGTTCGAAGAGGCCTACACCAAAGTCGCCGACCTTACCCGCCGCCTGCGCTCCGAAGGTCACACCATCACCCGTCTCGACCTTGGCGGCGGCCTGGGCATTCCCTATGCCCGCTCGAACGAGGCCCCGCCCCTGCCCACCGACTATGGCGCGCTGATCAAGCGCACCGTGGGTGACCTTGGCTGCGAGATCGAGATTGAGCCGGGACGGCTGATTTCCGGCAATGCCGGTATCCTTGTCTCCAAAGTCATCTACGTGAAAAATGGCGAAGGCCGGGACTTCCTGATCGTCGATGCCGCGATGAACGATCTGGTCCGCCCGTCGATGTATGGCGCGCATCATGACATCGTGCCGGTGGCCGAACCCCCCGTTGCCGCGCCCACGCAGGAATTCGACGTGGTCGGCCCGGTCTGTGAAACCGGCGACACCTTTGCCAAGGGCCGCGACCTGGCACTGGTTGGCGAAGGCGACCTGATCGCCTTCCGCTCGGCGGGCGCTTATGGGGCCGTGATGGCGTCGGAATACAATACTCGGCCCCTGGTGCCCGAAGTGCTAGTGAACGGGGATCAATTCGCTGTCATCCGGGCACGTCCGACCTTTGACGAAATCCTCAATCGGGATACCATCCCTTCGTGGCTGTGACATCCCGTCCGGCCCCTGGCAGGCAAGATGACCGGTAAAAGACCCGAACCACCGCTGAAGTCGCTGATCTGGCCGATGCGGCTGACTTTGGTCGGCCTTTGGGCCGAACGGCTGGCGCGGGCGTTCTGGCCACTGTGGTCGCTGGTCCTGATCGTTCTGTCCGCGCTGGCCTTTGGCCTGCAGGACCTTGGCCCCCTGCGCTGGGCGCAGGCGGCGGGCGGGGCGATTGCTGTGCTGGCCCTTGTGCTGCTGCTGATCGGCCTTCGGTCGTTTCGCAAGCCAACGTCTGGCGACGCGCTTGACCGGCTGGACGCCACCATGCCCGGCCGCCCCATCGCCGCCCTGCGCGACACGCAGGCCATCGGGCAGGATGATCCGGCCTCGCTGGCGGTCTGGCGCGCGCAT
>CAIXBE010000614.1 GCA_903917595.1 uncultured Rhodobacterales bacterium | reverse complement strand
TCTTGCCGGTCACGATATCCATGAACGTGCTTTTGCCTGCGCCGTTCGGACCGATGATGGCCCGCAATTCGGCGCTGCCGATAGCGAAGGTCAGGTTGTTGATGGCCCGAAAGCCGTCAAAGCTGACCGAGACGCCCGAAACCTCCAGCAAGGCCGTCATTGCTGTGCTTCCTTCTCTTGCAGCGCCCCGTCGTCAGGACCAAGCGGGGCACCCTTGCGGTCGGGCGACTGCAGCCCAGCCAGCCGGTCGAAGACCCCGCCGATGCCTTTGGGCGCAAACAGGGTTACGCTGACAAAGGTCAGCCCCAGCAGCACCTGCCACCAGTCAACCCAGTTGATCGTGGCAAAACCCAGCGGCACCGACGGCACCCGCCCGCCGGTAAACCAGCTTGACAGCAACGACACCACGGCCGCGCCGATGACCGCGCCATACAGCCGCCCGCGCCCGCCGATGGCGACCCAGACCGCCAGATAGATTGACGCGATGGGCGCAAGCTCGGCCGGATTGATGATGCCCGCCTGCGGATAATACAGCGCGCCGGCAAAGGCCGTGATCACCGCCGTCAGTACAAAGATGAACAGCTTGTAGCCTTCGACCGAATAGCCAAGGAACCTGACCCGCGCCTCGTCATCGCGGATGGCGCGGATCACCGATCCGAACTTGCCCGCCACGATCGCATGCAGCCCGACATAGACCAGCGCCAATGACAGGGCCGAGGCCCAGAAGAACCACAGGCTGACCCTGTCCTGCCCCACCGCGTCCATGCCGGGGATGTTCTGCAGGCCCGAAAGGCCGTTGTTGCCGCGCAGCCCGCTGTCGTTTTGAAACAGATACAAGGCCAGCGCCAGCGTCATCGCCTGGGTCAGGATCGACAGATAGACCCCGGTCACCCGGCTGCGAAAGGCCAGCCAGCCGAAGACCAGCGCCAGCACGCCCGGCACCGCCACCACCAGCAAAAGCTGCAGCGGCAGGCTATGGGCAAACCCCCAGACCGCGGGCAGATCCGATGCGCCGACGACCCCGAAGATCTGGGTGGCGATGCCTTGACTTATCTCCTCGGGTGTCGCGGGCAGACCGCCGTTTGCCAGCGAGGCGATGACGATTTCCGCAGTCCGGGCATACATCAGCCACATGCCTATCATATAGCCGCCAAGCGCGAAAAACGCCATGTGACCAAGGGACAGGATCCCGGCATAGCCCCAGATCAGATCCATCGCCAAGGCCGCAAGGCAAAGGCACAGGGTCTTGCCCAAGGTCTTGACGAACGAGGTCGACACCAGCCCGAACTGGGCCGCGATGGTGACCCCGATGGTGAAAAGCGCAAGGCAGGCCAGAAAGACCAGCATCGACCGGTGGCGCGGTTGGATCAGTGTGCGCATCGGTCAATCCCCCGCCGCGCGGCCACGCAGGGCGATGATGCCCCGGGGACGAAACTGGATGAACAGGATGATGAACAGGATCATGTAGGTCTGCGCCGCCAGCGTGTTCGAGGGGTTGAAGAACTCGATCACCTTTTGCAGACCGCCTATCATGGTGGCCCCCGCCAGCGTGCCCCAGATGTTGCCCACCCCGCCCACCACGACGGTCATGAAGCTTTGCACGATATAGTCGGTGCCAAGTTCCGAGGTGACCTTGGCAAACAGGCCGATGGCCACACCCGCAATGCCCGCAATGCCGGACCCAAGGCCAAAGGTCAGCATGTTGATGCGGTCAGGGTTGATGCCCATGCTGGCGGCCATAGTGGGATTCTGCGTGACCGCGCGGACCTCCAGCCCCAGTCTGGTGCGCTTCATCAGCCACAAAAAGAAGGTCAGGAACACCAGCGCCAGCACGAAGATCGCGATGCGGATATAGCTGATCGACACCACGTCGTTCAGAACCCAAGCTCCGTCAAGCCAAGCCGGAGATGTCAAAGGCCGGGCCTGCGTGCCGAACACGTTCTTCAATATCTGCTGCAGCGCAATAGAGATGCCAAAGGTCGCAAGCAGCGTCTCCAACGGGCGCTTGTACAGGTGCCGGATCACCAGCCGTTCCATCGCCACCCCGCAGGCAAAGGTGACGGCAAAGGCCAGTGGCAGGGCAATCAAGATCGAGGCGGTGTAGTCCGTGACGTAAAGCTGCACCACATAGCCGGTATAGGCCCCGATGGTGATGAACTCGCCATGCGCCATGTTGATGACGCCCATGACCCCGAAGGTGATCGCCAGACCGATGGCGGCAAGGAAATAGATCGAGGCCAGCGACAACCCGTCCAGCGCCAGATCGGCGGTCTGCATGATCCCGACCCTCGTGCCGATGCTGTCGATCGCGGCTTTTGCGGCGGCGGTGACGGCCGGGTCTGCCTCGGTATAAATCTCGAAGAACTTGTAGGCGGCAAGGGCGGCGGCGGCTTCGTCATCGGTGGCCGCGACCGGAACCTTGCCTTCCTGTTCCAGAACCGTATAGGCGCGGTCGCGGGCGGCCTGATTGTCCAGATCGGCCAAGGCGACACCGCCGACCATGCCATCCGTCAGATTGGCCTTCAAAGCATCGCGTTGCGCGTCCAGTGTCAGTCGTGCCGGTGCCAGACCAGCCGCCACCAAAATCTCATAAGCCGCCACAGGCTCCAGATCGCGGCCCACGCGCAACTCGCGGGCGATGTTGGCCGAGGGCGACTTGGGGGCCGCCATGACCGTGGTGGACAGGATCGGGTTCAGCGCGCCGCGCAGGTCAAGGCCAAGGTCGGCGCCAAACCCTTCGATGGCGCTGACCCTTGCAGCGCTGTCGGCGTCAAAGCGCAGGGTCAACAGTCGCTCAAGCCGCATTTTCCGGGCCAGTAGGACCGTGTCCTGTTCCCCCGCGATTGAGGCCCGCAAGGGGGCCAGGGCCTCTGCCGTGGCGTCTTGCGCGATGGACGCCAGTGCAGCTTGCCGCTTGGCGGGGTCATGATCGGACAGGGTGAATTGAACCAGCGCCGTCGCGATCAGCCCGCGCACCCCGGCGTTGGGTTTAAGCTGGGTGATGTCGGTCTTGGCCGCCGACCCGGCACTCGCCCCGGTCAGATCGGTCAGGTCAAAACCTTCCTCCGTTGGCGAAATCAGAAAGAACCGCCCGTCGCTTTCGCGCAGCCCAAGCCCTTTCTCGGCCCAGGCGGCCAGCACTGTCGCCGCCGTGGGGTCAGCACTTGCGGCGATGGCGTCAATCACCGGCGCAATGGTCTGACGTGACGCCTTTTCGACCAGTTCGCTATTGGCCGACAGGATCTCGGTCACGGTCTCGGCCCGCAGGGGCATGACCGAAAGGACCGCCAGAAAGCAGGCAATGAAAAGGCGCATGGGATGAGGTTCCGTTGGTTGTGCCAAGGGGCCGGTCAGGCCCCTTGGCAGAGGCTCAGTAGTTCGAGGTCAACTGGACACAGGTCTTGGTTTCTGTGTTGTACATCCCGCACTGAAGATCCTTCCAGTCGGCCTCCAGCACCGCCGATTCCGGCAGATGGTCGGTCCAGGCGTCGCCGGGGACCGGGTCGGTCTGGCTGATGATGTCGAACTGGCCATCGGCCCTGATCTCGCCGATCAGAACCGGTTTGGTCAGGTGGTGGTTTGCCAGCATTTCCGACACGCCACCGGTCAGGTTCGGGAAGGTCTGGCCGATCATTGCGGCGGACACCGCGTCAACCTCGGTCGTGCCGGCAGCGGTGACCGCATTCACCCACATGTTGAAGCCGATGTAATGCGCCTCCATCGGGTCATTGGTGACGCGGGCGTCGTCCTTGATAAAGGCCTTCCAGGCGGCGATGAAGGCCTCATTCTCGGGCGTCTCGGCCGACATGAAGTAGTTCCAGGCGGCGAGGTGACCGGCAAGGTTCGTGGTATCCAGACCCGAAAGCTCTTCCTCACCGACCGAGAAGGCGACCACGGGCAGCGTGTCGGCAGTGACACCAGCGGCAGCCAGTTCCTTGTAGAACCCGATGTTCGCATCGCCGTTGATGGTCGAGATGACTCCAACCTTCTTGCCGTCCGCGCCCAAGGCAACCACATCGCCCACGATCTTGGACCAGTCGGAATGGCCGAAGGGGGTGTAGTTGACGAAGATGTCTTCCTTCGGAATGCCCTTGGAGATCAGGTAAGCCTCAAGGATGTTGTTCGTGGTGCGCGGATAGACATAGTCGGTGCCGAGAAGCGCGAACTTGGTGACGCCCAGTTCTTCCAGATAGTAGTCCACCGCCGGGATCGCCTGTTGGTTCGGCGCGGCACCGGTGTAGAAGACGTTCTTCGACGATTCCTCGCCTTCGTACTGCACCGGGTAGAACAGAAGGCCGTTCAGCTCTTCGATGACCGGCAGCACGGATTTGCGGCTTACGCTGGTCCAGCAGCCGAACATCACGTCCACCTTGTCGACGGTCAGCAGTTCGCGGGCCTTTTCGGCGAACAGCGGCCAGTCCGAAGCCGGATCGACCACGACCGCCTCAAGCTGCTTGCCCAAAAGACCGCCCTTGGCGTTCTGGGCTTCGATCAGCATCAACATGGTGTCTTTCAGCGTCGTCTCGGAAATCGCCATCGTGCCGGACAGCGAATGCAGCACGCCGATCTTGATGGTTTCGCCTTCGGCAAAGGCCAGGCGGGGCATGGCGAACGAGGCCATGCCGGTGGCCAAAAATGCGCGTCTGGTCAGTTTCATGCGGGTTTCCCTGTGTCTGATGCGGCGTCTGGTGCAACACGGGCTGCGCCGCAGGTTATGGTTCATCTGGCGCAGGCCCCCTGAAAGGGTGGCCCGCTGGACACCTTGGCTTTGGCCTTGGCTGTGGTCAGAAGACCGGGGCTGACCCATTGAAGGAAGAAATAGCCGGGTGCGTCGGATGCGAATTGGTGCCGGGCTGTGCCAATGGCGATCTGTTGGGCACTTCGTCACGCCGCAGCGCAGAAATTACGCATCCTGCATATGAGCGCGGGGCTGCGAATCATCCGGGCCAACCGACCCAAGCCGCAATCCACCATGTTCGACGATGAAAGCGACAATCTCGGACAGACCCTTGCCATGGCGCAGTTGCGCCATGACGTAGGGGCGCGCTCCTCGGGCGCAGGCGGTATCGGCTTCAAGCAGTACCGGGTCCACGCCGACGTAAGGCGCAAGATCCGTCTTGTTGACGACCAGAAGGTCCGACTTTGTGACCCCGGGTCCCCGTTTGCGCGGAATGTCCTGACCTGCTGCGGTGTCGATGACATAGATCGTCAGATCGGCAAGTTCGGGGCTGAAGGTGGCAGCCAGATTGTCGCCGCCGCTTTCGATCAGGATCAGATCAAGATCGGGGAATGCCTGGATCAGGTCGGCAATGGCGGCCAGATTGATCGAGGCATCCTCGCGGATCGCGGTATGCGGGCAGCCACCGGTTTCAACGCCGCGGATACGCTCGGCAGGCAGAACCTGCGCCCGCATCAAGGCTTCGGCATCCTCGCGGGTGTAGATGTCATTGGTGATGACGGCCATCGACAGACGTGGGCCCAGCACCCGGGCCAGCTTTTCGGTCAGGGTGGTCTTGCCAGCCCCGACCGGCCCGCCAATGCCAACCCGCAAAGGGCCGTGACCTGCTGTGCTTGTCATGTGCGGAAGATCCTTACATCCATGGTTTCGTGCTGGAACGCTGCAAGATCGGCGGCAAGGGCACAGCCTCCCAGATCCTCAAGCTCGGCCTTTGCGGCTGCCGACCCAAGGTCAAAGATTGCGGGCAACAGCCGCGCCAGCACCCGCTGCCCCTCGGTCTGCCCAAGGGGGATATGCCGGGTCGCAATCGTGCAAAGGTTTCCGATCATGCCTTGAAGATAAAGCTGGGACACTTCGGCGGCAGGCAGGTGCAACGGCCCCACCGCCTCGCCCACGGCAACCGGCAAAAGCCGCGCGACCAGCTTGCGCCCGGTCAGGCCTGCGACCATGCGCGCCAATGCGGCACCCTGCTCCTGGCTTTCCAGCAACCTCTCGGCCGAAGGTTGCAGCGCCCGCACCAGAGCGTCCAGCGCCGCGTGATCCGCAGTCAGGTTCAATGCCTGACACAGAAGGATCGCATCTTGCCACCCCGCCCCGTGGTGCAGGATGTTGCCCAGCCAGACCTCCAGACTGTCCGCGTCGGTGACATCGCCCGCCGCAATCACCCGCTCTAGCCCGTGACTGTAGGCAAAGGCCCCGGTCGGAAATGCGGGAGAAAGCCACTGGATCAGGGTCAGATGCGCGGGGGTCAGCATCAGTCGTGACTGTGACCCATCGTCCGGCCAAGACCGTAAGCCCCGCCTTCCGGGGTAAAGGGCAGGGTCGCGCGGGTGATCTTGGCCCCAAGTCCCTGCAGCATGCCCTCAAGCACATGATCCTGACGGATGATCAGCCGGTCGGGCAGGATCTGACAGGGCGTGTGACGGTTGCCGATATGCCATGCCAG
>CAIXBE010000613.1 GCA_903917595.1 uncultured Rhodobacterales bacterium | reverse complement strand
CATTGCGAGGCGAAGAAATACAAGCCCGAAATCGTTCTCGCCGACCGGCTTTTCCCCGACATGTTCTCTTTCACCCGGCAGGTGCAACTGGCTTGCGACTTTGCGGCACGCGGCACCGCGCGGTTGGCGGGGGCGGACCCGAAGGGGTTCCCTGACACCGAGACCAGCTTTGCTGAACTGCGCGAGAGGATCAGCGCCGCGCGGGGCTATATGGCCAGCTTTGACGCTGCCGATCTGTCGGCCGAACGTGAGGTGCATTTCAAGGCGGGCGGCCACGACATGATGCTGAAGGGCGATGACTTTCTGGCCTTCTATTCGATGCCGCAGTTCTTTTTCCACGTTACCACCGCCTATGACATCCTGCGCCACAATGGCGTTGAATTGGGCAAACGTGACTATATGGGCGCGCCTTGACCCGGGCGGTCCTGATCATCGACATGCAGGAAGGCATGGCTGACCGCATCCGCGCCGGTCGCCCGGTTGCAACAGCCGATGCCCCGGACCGGATTGCGGCGATGCTGGCCGATGCGCGGGGCCGGGGGCTGCCGGTGATTCACGTCCATCACGATGACCCCGACCCGTCGTCACCCTTTCGGAAGGGCGAACCCGCGGGCGCGGTGATGGCCTGCGCGGCACCGGTGGCAGGGGAAACAGTGCTGTGGAAGCACCACTCCTCGGCCTTTGCGGACACCGGCCTTGATGGGCATCTGCGCGACCTTGGCGTGACTGAACTGGTCGTCGCCGGGGCTGTTGCTGCGTTTTGTGTGACCTCGACGGTGCGGTCGGCTTCGGACCTTGGCTACAAGGTGCTGCTGCCGCAGGACGCGCTTTTGGGCTTTGACCTGCCCGCGCATGACGGCGGCCGGATTGATGCGGCAACGGTCCTTCGCGTCACGCTGTCAACTCTGGGCGCGGATTTTGCCCGGTTGACGACAGTGGCCGAGATTGCGGAATAGGAAACCCTGACCAAAGCCACAAAGGTTTCAGGTTCCGCGCGCGGTATCCGCATCCGCCGCCCGCGACGCCATCAGGGCGACCACGACCAGCAACACGGACAGCGCGGCATAGGTCGGGCGGAACCCCATATGTTCTGCCAGAAAGCCGATCGACGAGGGGGCGACCAGAATGCCGCAATAGCCGACCATGGTCACGATGGAAATCGCGGTGGCGGATGGCAGGGTAGGGTGGTTTCCGGCGGCCGAAAACAGGATCGGCACCATGTTCGCAACCCCCAGACCGGCCACTGCGAAACTGGCAATCGCCACCCAGTCATAGGGGGCCAAAGCCCCGCCCATCAGCCCCGCAGCACCCAGAAGGCCTGAGACCTGCATGGTCCGCACCGCACCAAACCGGTTGCGCACCCCGTCCCCGGCAAAGCGCATGATCGCCATCGCTCCGGCGAAAAAGGCAAAGCCAAGGCCCGATGCAAAAGCATCTGCCCCCAGTTCCTTCTGCATATAGATCGCCGCCCAGTCCAGAACCGCGCCCTCGGGCACCATCGAAAAGAGGGCAAGAAACCCCAAAAGCCAGACATGAAGATTGCGCGGGAACAGCCCGGGCCGCTTTGGCGTGCCCGCGACCAACGGGGCCACTGGGGCCGATGGCAGCAGGAACGGCATCGCGCTGATCACCAACACCGCCACCACCGCCGCAGTGGCCAGCGATTGCACTTCGGACCCCCAGCGGGCGATGACATAGCTGCCGGCCGCGCCGCCGAAAAAGCCGCCAAGGCTCCAGAACCCGTGTGACGACGACATGATCGCCCGGTCAAGCCGGCGCTCGATCTCTACCGCTTGGGCGTTCATCGCCACGTCCATGCAGCCCGCCATGGCACCGAACACCGCCATGAACAAAGCCAGCAGCCAAAGGTTCGGCGAAAAGACAACCATCGGCAAGACAGGGATCAGCGCGAGTGAGAACAGCGACAACACCCGCCGCCCGCCGTAAAGGCTGATCAGCCGCCCGGCGAACAGCATCGCCGAAACCGCCCCCATCCCCAGCACCAGGATCAGCAGGCCCAGAACCGATTCCGTCACATCATGGCGTGGCATCAACAGCGGGATCTGCGGGGCCCAGGCCCCCATGACGAACCCGTTCGCCAGGAACATCGCCGCCACCGCCCACCGCGCCCTAAGGGCTATCCGCTTGACATCCTGCATGGTCCGCTCCGCAATCTCTGCGGCCTGTCTTAGTCCGACTGACGCGCAGACATAAGGGGGAACTTGCAAAGTTCAGCGCGTCCCCAGGTCTGCATCCGCTGCACAAACCCATTTGCTCTTTTCACAAATACTCCGGGGAGCGTGAGGGGCTGGCCCCTCGCCCTTCTCAGCGTCAGGCGCTTTCGTCGGCCTCGTAGGCTTCGATGATCCGTCCGACAAGCGGATGGCGCACCACGTCCTTTGACGTGAAATAGTTGAAGCTTGCGCCCTTGACGCCTTTCAGGATCCGCTCCGCCTCGGACAGACCCGAGGGCGTGCCGCGCGGCAGGTCGACTTGCGTCCGGTCGCCGGTGACAACCATGCGGCTGCCCTCGCCAAGCCGGGTCAGGAACATCTTCATCTGCATTGCCGTCGCGTTTTGCGCTTCGTCCAGCACGACAAAAGCGTTCGACAGCGTCCGGCCGCGCATGAAGGCCAGCGGCGCAATCTCGATCCGTTTTTCCTGGATCAGCTTTTCGACCTGCTTTGAGGGCAGGAAATCATTCAGCGCGTCATAGAGGGGCTGCATGTAGGGATCGACTTTCTCCTTCATGTCGCCGGGCAGGAAGCCAAGCCGTTCGCCCGCCTCGACTGCCGGGCGCGACAGGATGATCTTTTCGACCGCACCCGAGATGAACATCGTCACCCCGACCGCCACCGCCAGATAGGTCTTGCCGGTTCCGGCAGGCCCGATGCCAAAGCCCAATTCGTTTTGGAACAGGTTGGCGACATAGGCTTTCTGGGCCTCGGTCCGGGGTTCGATAGGCTTTTTGCGGGTGCGCAGTTCGATGCTGGACTTGAACAGCTCGATCTGTTCGCCCGCAGCATCCCCCATCGGACGGCCCATCCGCATCGCGCCGTCGATGTCGCCTGCGCCAATGCCACGCCCTGCCTCAAGCCGGGCATAAAGCGACCGGAGCACCGCTGTCGCCTGTTCGCGTGCAGCCTTGTCGCCGATGACCGCCAGCCGGTTGCCGCGCCGCAGGATATGCACCCCCATCTGGTGTTCGACCTGCGCGAGGTTGCGGTCAAATTCGCCGCAAAGGTCGATCAGCAATCGGTTGTCCGGGAATTCTAGGACAGTTTCCACGATATTCTCGGCGGCAGTCCGGTTTGGCGGGGGGGTCAGCGCGGTGATGCCCAATGGGCGCTCCTTCTGCTAAGGTCCTGGGTCCAAGTCTGCAGCCGGACACGCCATCTGGCAAGCAAAACCCGTAGCCCACACCAAATCTTGTGTGGGCTTGATGCCGATTTGATGACAGGTCGCGGTGATTTGCAAAAGAAAAGGGCCCCAACAATGCCGGAGCCCTTTAAAAACTGAACCCTGCGGGGAAAGTTATTTCGGAACGTAGTCCGGCCCCGGCGCGTCGGAGGTTTCATACGCGCCAAGCACGGTTCCGGGCGGGTATTTGCCGTCGCAGATCGGCAGACCGGTCTTCGGGTCCGAGCGGGGCGTGGAATAGCCTTCGACGCCGTCGTCGATGATCCAGACCTGGCAGCCATCGGGGTCATAGGCAATCGCCGCTTCGCCATCAGCCAGGCCGACATCGTCGGTGCCCGAATCAGATGCCTTGGCGATCACGGTGTCAGGTCCGTGATAGCGCTTCACGTCCTCGAAGTATTCGCCGCTGGAGCAGGCCGTCAGGCCGGTTGCGAGGACGGACAGAAATCCGAGGCGCATTGCCAGGTTGCGTTTCATGTTGGTTTCCACTGCAAGAGTCATGTGATCAGCCCTTCTTGCAGATGACTTCGACACGGCGGTTCTTCGCCATGCCCGAGGAGGTTCCGTTCGACGCGACAGGTTGTGTTTCACCAAAGCCCGCTTCGCTGTCGACCATTGCACCGACCGAACGCGCCACATCGGCCACGGTCTTGGCGCGGGCCTCGGAAAGGCCCTGATTGTAGTCGTCCGAGCCGCGGCTGTCGGTGTGACCGGCAATTGCGAAAGAGTAGGCTTCGGTGACCTTAAAGAACTCTTCCAGCTTGGAGCGGCCGGACGCGGTCAAGGTCGCGCTTGCGGTGGCAAAAAGCGCGTCGGTCGATTCCGCCAGACAGCTTTTCGGCGCGGTGCAGACCGGCTTTCCGGTTTTCGGGTCGCGGCGCGCGACCATGTAGCCTTCAGTGCCGCCATCAGCCCACCAGTGCTGGCAGCCATCGGCATCTACCCAGACGCCCCATTCGATCTTGCCCGTAACCGGCATATCTTCTGCCGACGCCATCGGGCCGATGATCAGGCACATCGCTGCAACGGTCGACGCCGTCCCGCGACGAAGCATGCTTACCATCCCCATCAATGCCGTTCTCCCTATATCCCGGCGCCGCCAAAACAAGGCGCACCACACCAGCACACAGTAAAGCCGATGAATTCGGCAGAGAAGAAGAAAAACTTCGGTCGCAGGGTGGTTTTTTCTGCCTCTGACCATCGATCCACGCCGAATAGTGCCGATTTGCAACAGTTGAATTAGTTCAGCCAATCCCGAAAAGCGGTTCCGCTGCCAGTGAGTTGGAAGACGAAGCTAACACGCGCACACGGGCAAGTTGTCCGATTCGGCCATTCGGGTCGGCGACATGCACCGCATGCAGGTGATCCGACTTGCCGACCATCTGCCCCGGCATCCGTCCGGGCTTTTCGTACAGCACATGAACCTCGCGGCCGACCATGGCTTCCTGCACCGCGCGCTGCTGGGTGGTGATCAGGGCCTGAAGCTGGTGCAGGCGCGCATCGGCGATCTCGGACGGGACCGGGGGCTTTTCTGCCGCAGGGGTGCCGGGACGGGCGGAATACTTGAAGCTGTAGGCCTGCCCGTAGCCGACGGCGCGGATCAGGTCCAAAGTGGCGTTGAAATCCGCGTCGGTTTCTCCGGGAAAGCCGACTATGAAATCCGACGACAGCAGGATGTCGGGCCGGACGGCGCGGATGCGGTCGATCAGACGCAGATAGTCGGCGGCGGTATGCTTGCGGTTCATCGCTTTCAGGATGCGGTCTGACCCCGACTGCACTGGCAGATGCAGATAAGGCATCAGGGCGGGCAGATCGCCGTGGGCGGAGATCAGGTCGTCTTCCATATCGTTGGGATGGCTGGTCATATAGCGGATCCGGGCCAGCCCGTCGATCTTGGCCAGTTCGCGGATCAGGCGGGCCAGCCCCCATGGACCATCCGGCCCCGCACCGTGATAGGCGTTGACGTTCTGGCCCAGCAGCGTGATGTCGCGGACCCCTTGCGCTACCAATCCGCGCGCCTCGTCCAGCAGGCGGGCGACCGGGCGACTGACTTCGGACCCCCGGGTATAGGGCACGACGCAGAAGGCGCAGAACTTGTCGCAGCCTTCCTGCACGGTCAGAAACGCCGCAGGTCCGCGCAGGGCCTTGCGTTCGGGCAGAAGGGTGAACTTGTCCTCCGCCGGGAATTCGGTGTCGATCTGACGGCCACCTGCGGCAACCATCTCGGGCAGGCGGTGATAGGATTGCGGGCCGACCACAAGGTCGACAACCGGCGCGCGGCGCAGGATTTCCGCGCCTTCGGCTTGGGCCACACAACCCGCGACACCGACCTTGAGGCCCGGCTTTTCGGCCTTCAGCGCCCGCAAGCGGCCAAGGTCGGAATACAGCTTTTCCGACGCTTTTTCCCGGATGTGGCAGGTGTTCAGCAGCACCATGTCAGCGTCTTCGGCGGTGTCGGTGGGAATATAGCCGCTGGCGCCAAGGGCTTCGGCCATGCGCTCACTGTCATAGACGTTCATCTGACAGCCGTAGGTCTTGATGAAAAGCTTCTTGGGCGCGGTCATGGGCGGGCAAACCTTAAGGACAGGCCGCGCGTTTACACCCTTGCGACCGTCGCGGCAACGTGTCCGTCAACCCGCAGCGGTGACGAACCCCGGCCCGTCACCAGCATATTCGGGCAAACCGTCACTGATCTGATAAAATTCGGGGCGACCAGAGGTGCAGATATGATGCCCGGGGTGCAGGCATTCGGGCCGGTCAAAGGCCCCGGCAAGCACGGCGTATCGCGCCTCGGCCTTGGGCTTCCAGAACAACAGCGTGCCGCAGGTCGCGCAGAACCCGCGCCGGGCAAAGTCGGACGCGGCAAACCAGGTGATATTGTCGGCACCCGT
This sequence comes from uncultured Rhodobacterales bacterium, assembly GCA_903917595.1. Taxonomy (GTDB): domain Bacteria; phylum Pseudomonadota; class Alphaproteobacteria; order Rhodobacterales; family Rhodobacteraceae; genus Tabrizicola; species Tabrizicola rara. Next base: position 2,111 of record CAIXBE010000613.1, on the reverse strand, counting down.
CAGGGTCAGGGCTTCGGCGCTGACACTGGTCGCGGCATAATACAGGCCGGATTGACGGCGGCATTGTGCGCAATGGCAGAAGATCACCTCGCGCAGGGGACCGCTGGTGGTAAAGCGCACCTTGCCACACAGGCACCCGCCGGGTTCGGTTTCAGCCATTGTCCGTCCTTTCGTAATCCTGAGAAGCATCAGTCATCCCGACATTCAGCCGCCCGACGAATGCGACCGCTGGCCAATTCACCGCGACATCTTGCATTGCCCGCCCGGATCGCTGATTCTGCCAGTGACCCTGACCGGATGCCCCATGCGATACCCAGATCTTGCCACCCTCCTTGCCGCGCGTTCGGCTGATCTGGCAAAGGGCCCGTTGTCGATCGTGATGGCGGAGGACGAGGTCGAGGTGAACTCCACCCTCGCGCATCAGATAAAGATCGGCTTTCGCGATGTGATCCTGCTGGCCCCCGAGGGGATCGAGGTGGCCCCGGAACATGAGGCGGTCGTCCATGTCGTCACCCATGATGTATATGCCCCGTCGGCACTGGTCGCTGCGGTCAATCAGGTGATCGAGCGGCTGCCGGGAACCTGGATCCACTACTGCTATAACGCCGAATACCTGTTCTATCCGTTCGTCGAATCCCGCCGCGTGCGCGAATTGGTGACCTTCCACACCGAGGAACGGCGCGAGGCGATGATGACCTTTGTCGTCGATCTTTATGCCGGCGACCTTGGCACCGACCCGAATGCGGTGTCGCTGTCGGATGCCTGGCTGGACCGGTCGGGCTATTACGCGCTGGCCCGCAAGGACCCCGCCCGCAACTGGGAAGCCAAAGACCGCCAGCTTGATTTCTTCGGCGGTCTGCGCAGGCGGTTCGAAGAACATGTCCCGTGGGGCCGCCGCAAGATCGACCGCATTTCGCTGTTCCGCGCCAAGCCGGGGTTGCGGCTTTTGTCCGACTTTACCCTGTCGGACGAAGAGATGAACACCTACGCGTGCATCTGGCACCACAATCTGACGGCGGCGGTCTGTTCGTTTCGCGCGGCCAAGGCGCTGACTGCCAACCCGGGGTCGCGGGACGCGGTCAAGACGTTTCGCTGGCGGAACTCGGCCAGGTTCGACTGGCAAAGCCAGCAGTTGCTGAACCTGGGCATCATCGAACCCGGCCAGTGGTTCTGAGAAAGCTTCCATAGATCGAACGCTTAGTCTTCACTGCCGGTGGCAAAGAGGACTTTTATTCGGGGGTCGTCCGTGACGGGTCGGTGGTCCAGCACCCGGCGCACGGCGGGCGGCGCCTCAATCGGGTCGATCATTGGTGGCAACTCGCTATCAGCAACATAAAGCGCCATGTCAGTTGCCGGATCGTCGGACAGATCGCGCACCCGAACCAGCACCGCCGGTGAGGCGGTGGGCACCAGCAGCCCTTCGGCCGGGCCAGTCAGGATGCCGGTGATGAACCGCGCCTTTGGCTGGCTTCCGGCGTTCAGGACCAGAAATGCCATCGCCTCGAACCGCTCTTCGGCAAAGATCACATACAGCCGGTTCAACATCAGCAGCGCCCAACCGTGGAAGGAAAACCCCTCGGCCCCATAGCGCGCTTCGATCAGACCGTCTTTCGGGCGCAGCATCAGCGCCATCCGGGCAATCTTTCCTGGCTGCGAAAAAGCGCGGTAATACAGCATGTAAATGCCGAAATATTCGATCCCGTGGCGGGCGGTCTCCCGGCGCGAGGCGTCAAGCAGGCCAAAGGGGATGGTGATGGACTGGCTGGTATCTCTGACCGGGGCTTCGGGCCGGTCAAGGTGCAGAAGGGCGCGAAACTCGGGCTCGGACGCCTCAAAGGACAGGGCTGAAAACCCCGGCAGACGTTCGGCAAGGACGGCGGCGATCAGGGTCAGGTTGTGCCGGGTGGGCCGCACGCGCCCCGACACCCAGCGCGACACCACCGACTTGTCGACGCCAACCGCAGCACCCAGGATCGTGTCCCTGGGCGTGGTGTAGGTTGTGGCTGAGGTGGTCACCGGCGTTTTCCGGCTAGGGTCTGGTTGCTAACGCCAACCTTGACCGGAGATTGCACCAATGACCAACGAGATGATGAACCTGCGGGCGCTTGTTG
>CAIXBE010000612.1 GCA_903917595.1 uncultured Rhodobacterales bacterium | reverse complement strand
TTTGAACCTGCGGCCTTCAGGTTATGAGCCTAAACCCTAGCGATTCCAATAGCTTAGTCATTTCAACCACTTACGCGCCAAGCCTTTGTTTTCACGCGTTTCCCATGCTTGCATTGGGCCAATTTCACAGACTTTCAGCAGCAAACTTGGTGCGAAACATGCATTCGCGGGTTGATGTGGCGTTGATGTAAGTGGATCGATCATGGACCGACTATAATCACTTTCGGCCCTTAGCTGCCGTTCGAAGGGAAGATTTTATGTGGATCCGGGCGACACCACTTGTCTAGCGCTGTCGCTAGCCCAAGCGAAGGCCCCGGTGCCGACGGCGATCGTTTCGCCCGACGAGCGGAGCAGAAACAGCGCGCTGATCGCATGATCCGCCGCAAAGTCTGGACCCTTCTTGTCGCCCATCACCATCAGCGCCGTCGCCATCGCATCGGCCAACATGCAAGAGCGAGACAGCACGGTGACCGAGGCCGGGGCCGCCACCAAGGGAGCGCCGCGTCGAGGATCCATCGTGTGCGACAGTCGTGCTGTGCCAACAGTCACGAAGTGGCGATAGTCACCCGAGGTGGCTACGGCCATGTCCTTGAGTTCGAGAAGGGAGTGTTGGCCGGAGGTGCTATCGTCCGGCGTCTCGATCCCGACTGCCCAGGGCCGCCCGTCCCGCAGGGGGCCGATAGCCCGAACCTCGCCGTCGATGGTGCACAGCGCATGGGCGACGCCAAGATACCTCGCGGTTTCGACCAGACGGTCCACCCCGTAGCCCTTGGCGATGCCGGACAGGTCCAGTGCCAGGGGGGCCGATTTTCGGGCGCGGCCATTGGCTTGGTCAAGCTGCAGTGCCACGCTGGCCGGAACCCGAAGTGCGGCGCTTGCGGCTCGGATGGCTTGCAGGTCGATGGGGTCGGGGCCAAAACCCCAAGCCCGGACGGCATCGCCCATGTTCATCTCAAACGCCCCGCCGGTCTGGCGGCTGATGGCAAGGCCAGCCTCCAGCACCGTAAACAGCCGGTCTGGCAGCGGAACCCATACGTCAGGAGGTGCCGCGTTCAGGCGCATCAGGTCGCTGTCGGGTTTCCAGGTCGACATCTGGGCGTCGACCTCGTCCACTGCGGCCTGGAAACGGGATTGCAGCGTGGGATTGGTCACCAGATCGTCGATCAGCACCGACCAACGGGTGCCCATCGTCGGCCCGCCCAAGGCCAGAGCGCGGTCAGTAGGTGTCTTCGGCATAGCGCCCTCCAGCCTTAAGGGCAGCGGGCGACAGTCCGACGGGGTGCAGGATGTCCGTCATTGCGTGGCGCACGCCCTGCGCCATTTCGCGCCCGCCGCAGACCATGACCCGCGCGCCTTGGACCATCAGGCTGCGGATCGCCTCGGCATCTTCGCGCAGCGCGTCCTGCACATAATGCCTGCGTCCGGTCCGGGAAAAGGCGGTATGCAGGCCCGTTAGTTGCCCGTCCCCCCGCCATGCGGTCAGGTCCTCAGCGTATAGGTAATCCGCCTGCGGATGCCGCGCGCCGAACCACAGATGCATCGGCCGGTGCCCCCGGTTGGCGCGCAGGAACCCCGCCAGTGGCCCGATCCCCGTGCCTGCGCCGATCAGGATCAAGGGTGTCCGCGACCGGTCCGGCTGGAACCCCGGATTGGGGCGCAGGAAGGCCTGCACCGTATCCCCTGGCTGCAAGGCCAGAAGCTGGCCAGAGCATAGACCCCCCGGATGCTTGCGCACGACAATCTCCACGAACCCGTCCGCCTGTCCCGACGCCAACGAGTAAAGCCGGGCTACAGTGTCGCCCTCCGGCACGATCCCAAGCAGATCGCCGGCCCGAAAGCGCCCGAAGCCATACCCGGTCAGCCGCTGCCAAAATCCCACTTTCGGCACGTCAAAGCGCAGGATCGCCGTAGGGGCCTGAACGCTTTCGCCATAGTCCTTGCGCGACAGAAGGCGCAGGGCAGTGCTTTGCGGCGGCGCGGGTTGGTGCGTGACGTCCAGGGGCAGACCGATCAGTTCGCCAAAGGCGCGCGACCAGCGGGCGAAGACCTGCGGTGATTGCCGGTCGATCCGGTCCAGCGGCATCGGCATGGCCCAGCCAGCGGCTTTCGCAGCCGTCTCCACCGCCTCGGCATAAGCGCAGAAGGCGGGAAAGCTGCGGTCGCCAAAGCCCAGCACCATCAGCGGCACGCCGACCAAGGGGGCGCATTGCGCCACCCGCTCCAGCGCGCCCTTGGCCGAGGTCGGCGCATCGCCGTCGCCCCAGGTTGCGGTCATCACCACAATCCGTTTCGCCCGGGCGTAGGTCAGCGGCGCAAAGCTGGACAGGGCCGCCAGATGCACGCCCTGCCCGTGGCCTTGCAACGCGCGGGCCAGTGCTGCGGCAAAGCCCCAGGTTGTGCCGCCTTCGCTGCCGACAAGGATCACCGTCTCGGCCACCGACGCCGCGACCATCCCCGCCAGACGCGGGCGGCTTTGGCGGTTGCGCCACCAGATCAAACCGCCGGTTACTGACAGAACCGGCACCGTCAGCGCGGCCAAGCCAAGGATCAGCCCCCAAAGGACCGCGCCATCACCGGTGTGGAGGAGATAGATCCACTCGCCCACCGCCGTCCACGGGCCCGAAGCCTGCCACGCCAGCAACTCGCCTGTGCCCTGATCGACATAGCCGGTCCCCGCCCCCGTGGTCAGCGTGAAGACATCCGTTGCATCCCCGGCATAGGGAAAGGTCAGATCGCGCAGGTCGGCGAC
>CAIXBE010000611.1 GCA_903917595.1 uncultured Rhodobacterales bacterium | reverse complement strand
GTCCGCGTCTATCTCGACCAGCTCGAAAAAGATTGACCTGGCGAAGTCTGAGTCTACCCAAATCAGCGAGCTACCCCCACCTCCGCCGCAGATCACCCTTGTCTGAACCGGCTCAACCGAAAGGCTTCTCGTGAGGAGACTTCCCGTATACCTGCTGCTGGATACTTCGGGCTCCATGCGTGGCGAGCCAATAGAAGCCGTGAACACGGGCATTCGAGTTATGGTGAGTGCGTTGCGGCAGGACCCGCATGCGCTTGAGACCGTGCATGTAAGCATCATAACCTTTGATGCGGACGCAAAAGTTTTGACCCCACTAACCGCTTTGGATGAGCTTCAGTTGCCCCACATAACGACACCTCAGTCTGGTCCTACCCATCTCGGCTTGGCGCTAGAGACCCTTTCGGCTCAGGTCAGTCGGGAGGTACGCCGTTCGACTGCGGACCAGAAAGGGGATTGGGCGCCCTACCTTTTCGTCATGACGGATGGGAAGCCGTCAGATTTGCAGGTTTTCGAGCAGCAATGCCCGAAGGTGCGCGCGCTCGGATTCGCTAGCATCATCGGCTGTGTGGCCGGCCCGAAGGCTCGCAAGGAAGACCTGACCCCACTTTGTGACCACGTCGTTGCGCTGGATACGATGGACAGTGCCGGGTTCACCAGCCTCTTCAAATGGGTCACTGCCGCGATCTCCAGCGGAAACCGGTCGATGGGGGCCACCGCGACGGTCAGCCTGCCGCCACCGCCGCCCGAGATCCAGATCGTACTATAAGGGGTTGTAATGCGAAGACTACCGATTTTCCTTATGGTTGACGTCTCCGAATCGATGGTTGGGGAAAACCTATACAAACTCGAGGAGGGAATAGGGGCCGTGGTCTCAACCCTCCGAAAGGACCCCTATGCGCTTGAGACCGCTTACCTTTCGGTTATTGTATTTGCAGGAAAGGCGAAGACGATCATACCGCTGACGGAACTGATCGCGTTCCACCCGCCAGAACTTCCGGTGGGGGGCGGGACCGCTTTAGGGGCAGCCCTCGAGCACTTGATGAACGATATAGACCGGACCGTTCACTCGAGCACGCCAGATCGCAAAGGCGACTGGCGGCCGATCGTGTTTTTGCTGACCGATGGTGCTCCCACGGATGATGTTTCGCGGGCTGTCGAGAGGTGGAACCGGTCCTACCGATCCCGCGTTAATCTAGTAGCAGTCTCCATCGGCGGCGGGGCGGATCACGGGGTCCTGAAACGGCTAACGGAGGAGGTGATGGTCTTCAATGACGCCGCCCCGGACGCATTTGCGCGCTTCATCCGCTGGATATCAATGTCCATACAGTCACAGAGTCGGAGCGTCAGCGCAGGTCAGGATGGAAAGTTAAGCCTCGCAAAACCAGAGGACGGTCTGATGGCGCCTGTCGAGAAAGCGGGCGGTCTTGCTCCATTTTCCGGCATTGATGACCGGTTCGCTGTCTTCGTCGGTAAATGCGCAAAGACCCGGCTCCCATATGTTGTCAAGTTTGAACGTCACCTTGGTCGGTTCGATACACGTGATCCGGCACTTGCGAAGCTGCTTGAGACGCGCAGCTACGTCCTGAATACTGCGGTCCCTGTGAAGAACAGCTATTTCGATCTGACCCAGTCAAGTGATGCTGCTCATGCCGTCAGCTCAGACCAGCTGATCGGTCAGCCGACATGTCCACATTGTGCTGCACAGTTCGGCATGGCGGTATGCCGTTGTGGCGGGATCCACTGTCTTGAGGGAGAGGGTGAGCGGACCTGTCCCTGGTGCGGTAATTCGGGAGTATACGGGTCATCGGCTGCAGGGGCTGGTTTTGACATAGGGCGGGGGCGAGGATGAGTGCTTTAAAGGTTGATTCAGCGATCCAGGCTCTCCTTGAGGCGTTGCTTGCTGAGGGGGTGCGGCCAATTGAGTCGGGCTTGCTAGAATTGGCCGGTCTCACCCAAGATCAACAGCTTCTGATCGCTGCG
>CAIXBE010000610.1 GCA_903917595.1 uncultured Rhodobacterales bacterium | reverse complement strand
TTCTTGCCAACATGTGGGGCTCGGAGCCGGCGTCCTGGCGGGATGAGCTTTTGGGTTGGGATCGATTGCGCGTTGTGGTGAACTCGATGACACGCATGCGCTATGTCACGGCGGCAGGCGCCATGGAATTTCGCGCCGAGGGTTCAAAGGCGCCGCCCGACAAAGGTCCGGCCGGATGCCTGCCCTGGTTTGAGGTTCCTGGCCGCGCCAGCGCGGGCCACACGATCGTCTGCGGGCATTGGTCGGCGCTGGGTTTTCGCGATGCTCCTAACCTCCTGGCCCTTGATACGGGCTGCTTGTGGGGAGGGTGCCTGACGGCGGTACGACTGGAAGATCGGCGCGTATTCCGTCAGCCCTGCCCGCAGCAGGCCAAGCCTTCCGGATGGGACTGAGTACCGGCTTAGTGTGACACCCGGGTCGCCCCGCTTCCCGACAGAACACGTACCCGTTCGCCGGCACGAAAAGCCTCGTCGGCCTCTTGAGTGACGGCGATTAGCTGACCGTTATCGAGCTTGATGGTGATCTCCAGGCCCTCCTTGCGATTGCCCCGCTCCTCAACTGCTTGACCGGCGATGCCGCCGACGACAGCACCGAGAATGGATCCGACCGTCGAGCCCCTGCCTTGTCCGACGTTGCTGCCTGCAATGCCGCCGATGGCGCCACCGGCAACCGCGCCCACGCCGGACCGCTGACCTTCGATGACGACGGTCCGCACCGATTCGACGACTCCCATGCGGATCTGCATTTCGCCCCGGGTTTGCGACGTCGAGTACGCCGAACCCGACTGGCTGCCGGCGCAACCCGCCAGCAGCATTGCCGCCGCGACTGCGGCGGCGTGCAGCGAAAGCGTCTTGTTCATCGACCTGCTCCTGTACTAAAGACTTTCACCGAATGTCGTGCGATAGCGCGCGGCAATCTCATCCCGCGTCAGCTTGTGATTCTGGCCGCCACGATGAGCAATCTTGATCGAACCCATCAGCGACGCGAGCCGGCCGGTCTTGCCCCATTCCCAACCCTGGCTGATGCCGTATAGCAGGCCGGACCGGTAAGCATCGCCGCAACCCGTCGGATCGATAAGGCTTTCGGGTGGGGCCACCGGGATATCCATGCGCTGCCCTGCGGTATAGATCTGCGAACCACTGCCGCCCAAGGTAACGATCAAGGCCTGCACCTCTTCCGCCAGCTGCTCCAACGGCAATCCGGTACGCTCGGTCAACAGCTTGGCTTCGTAATCGTTGACCGTGCAATAGTCGGCAAGTTTCAGAAAAGCCATCAACTCAGGTCCGTCGAACATCGGCAGGCCCTGGCCGGGATCGAAAACGAAGGGAATGCCTGCGGCCTTGAACTCGCGCGCATGCTGCAGCATGCCGTCGCGCCCGTCGGGCGAGATGATGCCGAGACCCACGTTTTTGGCGTCACCCACCTTGTTGTTATGCGAATGGGTCATCGCCCCCGGATGGAAGGCGGTGATCTGGTTGTCGTCGAGGTCGGTTGTGATAAAGGCCTGGGCGGTAAAGCTGCCCGGTACCTCGCGAACATGGGTGGCATCCAGCCCGAGCTGCTTGAGGCGATGCATGTAGGGTGCGCTGTCGTCGCCCACGGTGGCCATGATCAGCGGCTCGCCGCCGAGTAGCCTGAGGTTGTAGGCAATGTTGCCGGCGCAGCCGCCGAACTCGCGCCGCATGTCGGGCACCAGGAAGGCGACA
>CAIXBE010000609.1 GCA_903917595.1 uncultured Rhodobacterales bacterium | reverse complement strand
CTGCCGACACGGAAAATCACCGGGCGCCAAGGGGCAAAAGCCGAGGGTCAGTAGCCGGTCATCTCCAGATAGCCGCGCCCGGGTTGGCTGCCGTTGACGCTGACCGGCCCCTCCCAATAGGGGATCGTCGTGGACATCCAGGCGTTGGGGTTCAGGGCGTCCAGCCGGACATCCAGACCGCGGTCGGGAAGGCGCAGGCGCCAGGCGACCGGAATGTCCCGCCCCGCCACGGTGGCAAGGTCCAAAGGGTCCGCCACCAAAGCCCCCGGTGGCAAGGGTTCGGGCGTGCCGTCAGCGGCGATCCAGGTGCCCGAGGCATAGCCCGCGCTCCCATCGCGCAGAACGAAGCCCATCAGTTTCTCGCCGCTGTCAAAGGACAGCGAGAACCAGTCCCAGCCGGTCTGATCGGCAGCAAGGGGTTGCGACGACCACTCGCGGTCCGCCCAAGCGGTTCCGGTGACCGCGACGGGGCCGGTGGGCAGATCAAGCTGGCCCTCGACAGCATAGAAGGGCTGCGAATAGTAATGGCTGGCTTGCCCGCCGTCGGATTTCACCGAATAGCCCGCGTCGCCCTGCAGGACCAGCGGGCCTTGCGCCTCAAGATCAAGGGTATAGCCAAAGTCCTTGCCCGCAGCGGTCAGGCGCAGACGGTCCAGCGGGTCGGCCCCGGGGGGCGCGGTCGACAGCATCTGCCAGTCGTCGATCCAGGCTGCAAACGACGATTCACCCCCCAAAGTCACGCCCGCCTGCCCGATCCCGCCACGCGCCAGACGCTCGGCGACAAGGTGGTCGCTGGGGGTGGTGATCGCGGCATGGCCCATCCAGACCTCGCTGCTTTGCCAGCCGGTTCCGACCACGGGTGCGGTCTGGCTGCGAAAGAGTGTCCATTGCACGCCGTATTGGGTCCCATCCGCCCCGGCCAGATTGGCGGTCAGATACCACCATTCGATGCGAAAGCCGGGGTGGGCAGCGTGGTCGGCGGGAAACGCCAGCACATGGGCCGGATCGGGCAGAGCAAAGCCCTCGACATTTGCCCCCATGTCGGCAAAGCCCTGCGCAAAGGCACCGGAGCAAAGCCAAAGCCACAGGAAGACGGCTTTAACGTTCATTGGCGAACACCCGCAAAAGATCGGCCGGACGGCGGCGCATCAGCTGCAGCACGGGCCAAAGACCGGCGACAGCCCCGGCCACCGCCGCCATGACAAACAACCGCACCGCATCACCGGGAAAGACCTGCATCGGCAGACGCCAGCCAAAGGCCTCGACATTGACCACCGCCAACAGGACCCAGGCCAGCGCCAGCCCCAAGGGCAACGCCATCACCGCCACAGCCAGGGCCAGCACCAGCGTCCGCACAAAGTCAAGCGCCGCCAGCCGCGATTGCGTCATCCCCATCGCCCAGACCGGGGCAAGTTGCGGCAACCTTTGCGCCGACAGGGTCAGAAGACTGGCCAGCATCGCCAGCCCGGCGACCCCCAGCGTCAGCGCGTTCAGGGCCCCGGTGACGGCAAAGGTGCGATCGAACACCCGCAGCGAAAGGGCCTTGATCGCGGCCTGATCGACCAGCGCACCTTCGGGCAGGTCGAACGCGGCGCGCAGGTCGCTGGACAGGGCGGCCACCTTTGCAGGCGGCAACCGCAGGGCAAAGCGCAGCGTTTCCGCCTGCGGGAACCGGACCTGAAAGCTGGCCAGCCCGACAATGGCCTGCGGCAAGGGATTGCCATAGTCAGAGAACACGCCGACCACCGGCAGCGCGCCACCGGGCAGGTCGACCGTGGACCCAAGCCCCAGATCCGCCCGTCGCGACAGTTGTTCGTTGATCAGCACGCCCTTGCCGCTTGCGACAGCTTCCCACACCCCCGGAGCGGCCTGCAGAAGTGGCCAGTTGTCGCGGTAGGTGGCGTGGTCGATGATGCCATAAACCTCGCCCGGTTGGCCGGACAGGGGGGCCGTCGCCAGGGTGATCGGCAGGATCGCATCGACCCGGGGGGTCAGCCAGTCGGTGATTTCAGCAGCCTGCGCGGGCGTTTCGGTATAAAGGTAGAGCTCGGAGGCCAGACGTTGGTCCAGCCAGCCGGTAAAGGTGGCGCGGAAGCTGCCGACCATGGTGCCAACTCCGGTATTGGCGGCAAGCGCCAGCAAAAGCGCCATCAGCGCCAGCGACAGGCCTGGCAGTTGCTGGCGCGTATCGGCCCAAAACCATTGCGCCAGCACTCCTTTTGACCGCCGCGCGGCAAGGGCCAGCGCCGTAGACAGCAATCGCGGCAAGACCAGCGCCGCGCCGAGGAGCAGCCCCGCCAGCACCGCGAACCCGGCGGCAAGCCCGTCTCCGACCCCCAGCGCAAGGCCCGCCAATGCCAGCAGCCCCAGACCCGCCAGCGCCTGCAGCCGGGCCGCCCCGGCCCCTGCCGCAGCCCAGGCGCGCGGGCGGGCGCTGGCCAGGGGCGGCATCCGCCAGACCTGCACCAGCCCCTGACCGGCGGCCACAAACGTCCCCGCAAGCGCCATGCCGATCCCGGCCAGAACCCATGAGGCCCGCAGCTCCAGCCGCCCCGGCACCGGCGCGTCATAAAGCCCGCTTAGGGTCGCAGCGACATCCGGCAACAGGGCCGCGGCAACGCCGTAGCCAAGCACCACCCCGACACCCCCGGCGATCAGCGCCAGCACCAGCATTTCGGCCAGCACCAGCGCGCACAGGGTTGCGACCGGCATTCCCAAGGCGCGCAGGGTGCGGATCATCGGGCGGCGTTGTTCAAAACCCATGCCGATGGCGGCATGCGTGATGAAGATGCCGACGGCAAACGCCAGAAAGCCGAAAGCGGTCAGGTTCAGATGAAAACTTTCGGTCAGCCGCGCCAGCCCGGCATCCTTGGTTGCGGGCTTCAGCGTGAACCCCGCTGGCACCGGCCCCGGCAAGGCGCGGTCGGGATCAAGGATCAGCGCGGTGATCTGGCCGGGAGTCTGCAACAATGCCTCGGCCAGCGCAATATCGACCACCAAAGTCATCGGGGGCAGATCGGGGGCAGGGGAGGCGGTCAGGCCTGCCAAAGCGGTGGCGACATCGGGCCGCGCCAGGGTTTCAGGGGCGGCCAGCGCCAAGGTTCCAGTCAGAAACGCGGGCAGAGTGTCCGTCCCAAGCCCCGGCAGTCCGGG
>CAIXBE010000608.1 GCA_903917595.1 uncultured Rhodobacterales bacterium | reverse complement strand
GGGAACAGTCTGTGGCGGATCGGACGGCACTTCGGGCATCACCGGCAACCCGGCCGCGGGTATTGCCTTTGACAAGCTGGTCGCGGCTGGTGCCGCCTGCATCTTTGAGGAAACCGGCGAACTGATCGGCTGCGAAGCGATAATGGAATCCCGTGCCGCCACCCCGGAGCTGGCGGCCGAACTGCGCGCCTCGGTCGAAAAGGCGGCGCGGTATTACGAGACACTGGGCTATGGCAGCTTTGCCAGTGGCAACGCCGACGGCGGCCTGACCACGATCGAGGAAAAGTCGTTGGGGGCCTATATGAAGTCCGGCCAGTCGGTGATTTCCGGCCTGATCAAACCGGGGGACATTCCCCCCAAGGGCGGGCTTTACCTGATGGACGTGGTCCCGGATGGCGAGGTGCGCTTTGGCTTTCCCAATATCTCGGACAATGCCGAAATCGTCGAGATGATGGCAAGCGGTGCGCATTGCACGTTGTTTGTCACCGGGCGCGGGTCGGTCGTGGGGTCGGCCCTTGCCCCGGTGATCAAGATTGCCGCCAACCCGCACATGTATGCCCGCCTGTCCGAGGATATGGACGTAAACGCTGGCCGCGTGCTGGAAGGCGCGGCCACGCTGGAGGAGGTGGGGCAGGAGATTTTCGATCTTGTCATCAGCCTTGCATCAGGCGCGCGCAGCAAGTCGGAAGAGTTGGGCCATCAGGAATTCATCCTGACCTACAAGAGTTTTGAACCAATCGGCCCGGCGTGTCTGCCGGTGTAAGGGAGTGATGATGGGACGACTGAAGGGAAAACGCGCACTGGTGACGGCGGCGGGGCAAGGGATCGGCCGGGCCTCGGCGCTGGCAATGGCGCGCGAGGGGGCACGGGTGCTGGCCACCGATGTCAATGAGGCGGCCTTGGCAGACCTTGCCGCTGCGGGGCTGGAAACCCGGGTGCTGGACGTGCGCAACCCGGCTTCGATTGCCGGTGCGGTTGCGGCGGCGGGGCCTTTGGATGTGCTGTTCAATTGCGCGGGTTTTGTCGCGGCGGGCACTATTCTGGACTGTGACGAAGATCAGTGGGCGTTCAGCCTGGATCTGAACATGACGGCGATGTACCGGATGTGCCGCGCCTTTCTGCCGGGGATGCTGGCAACGGGGGGTGGGTCAATCATCAACATGGCGTCGGTCGCGGGGTCGGTGATCGCGGCACCGAACCGGTTTGTCTATGGGGCCACCAAGGCCGGGGTGATCGGGCTGACCAAATCCATCGCCGCCGATTTCATCAGCAAGGGCATCCGTGCCAATGCCATTTGCCCCGGCACGGTGGAAAGCCCGTCGCTGGAACAGCGCCTGCGCGATACCGGCGACTATGACGCAGCCCGCGCGGCCTTCATCGCGCGCCAGCCGATTGGACGGATCGGGCAACCGGAGGAAATCGCGGCCCTTGTGGTTTATCTGGCCAGTGACGAAAGTGCCTTTACCACCGGCGTCGCACATGTGATCGACGGCGGCTGGGCGAACACCTGAGGAGACGACGATGAGACTTTTGCGACATGGACCCACGGGTGCCGAAAAGCCCGGCCTTTTGCACAGCGACGG
>CAIXBE010000607.1 GCA_903917595.1 uncultured Rhodobacterales bacterium | reverse complement strand
TTGGCCCCCTTGGCGGCCCAGGCTTCGCCTTTGAAGTCGGTGTCCATGCCGGCCATGATCTTCAACAGCGTGGATTTGCCCGAGCCGTTGACCCCGACCACACCGATCTTAACCCCGGGCAGGAAGTTGAGATAGATGTTTTCGAAGCACTTCTTGCCGCCGGGGTAGGTCTTGGAGACGTTCTCCATGTGGTAGACGTATTGATAGCTGGCCATTGGGCGCTCCGCACAAGTCTGTATTTCCCCCCATCTAGGCGAGTGGAGGTCGAAGGGCAATCGCGGGATGGCGGGCATCGACGCAAGACACGCGTTTTCGGGTTGCCGGGTCAGGTGCAGCGGCAGACAGGTCGCGGCATCAAAGCGACGACCGCAGGGTTCAGTATCCGCGCAGCAGCTTTAGTGCATCAAGTGGCTTGCCGCTGGCGTCAGTGAAGGTGATCCCTTGCGCGTCCATACGGGCCGCGATCCTTTCAGCCGCATCCTGACCGGCACGCGCCCCGGCCATCTCTCCGATGCGTGACCCGATCTGCGTCAGCTCTCCCTGAGCGGCGAAGAATTTTGCCCCGGAGGGCGTGCCTATGAAGGCGACGATATCGGCCAGTTCCTCCTTGGTGAAGATATTCTCCAAGGCGTCAGCCATTTCCACGCGAACGATTTCGGTGAATTGGACACGGAACTCCTCGGTGAAGGTATCTGTAAACGCGACCGGGTCCGAGATCGTGATGCCCATGTTGCGAAACTGTGTTTCCATCGCTCCGGACATGATCGGAACCATCACGTCAAAAGCCGCGTCCAATGTGCTGTCTGATTATACGGTGTCGGCCAGCAGCTTTCTGTCTGCGGCCGGGTCAGCAAGGACCGGCAGCGCGAGAAAGGTGCAAACGAATGTCGTGCGCAGAAACAGGCCCATGAAACCACTCCGTTTTGGCTGATCAGTCTTGTGCGACCAGAGCCCGGAAGGGGGCACCAAGTCAAACGCCCGGCAAGGGGCCGCTTGTGGGGCTTTGGTTTCGCCTGGCGCAGTCGGGCATGGCCCGGCCTTTTCGACGCGGTGCTTCAGGGGAGTCCCCGGTGGCCCGGATAAGCCAGCAAATCGGCTGAGGATGGCGGCCGTCAGGCGGTTGACGCCGTCACCTTGCCTCTTGGATTCCCCGGCCGTTTGTGCCATAAGGCCGTCGCGACGTTAACTTTTCGACCACTGTCTCCGACAATCGGCCACAGCAATCGACACTAGCTGACGGGGCCAAGCCGCCGCAATCTCGCGGGCGGCAGACTTGACAGGAGACATCACGATGGCCAAGGGCACCGTGAAATGGTTCAACGAAACCAAAGGTTTTGGTTTCATCGCCCCCGAGGGTGGCAAAAAGGACGTTTTCGTTCACATCACCGCGCTTGAGCGCGCAGGCCTTCGCAGCCTGAAGGACGGCCAGCCGGTCACCTTCGACATCGAAGCCGGCCGTGACGGCCGCGAAAGCGCGACCAACCTCGCTCTGGCATAAGCCGGATCGGACCAGATTCGGAAAGGGCGGGCTTTGGCCCGCCCTTTTCCATTTCGCGGGGCCATTGCTGCCCCAAGGCTTTCTTGTCATGATCACGGTCACCGCCCAGTCGGGATCGGGGGGATCATGACCGCGCCAGACTATCAAAGCCTTATCGACGCCCCGACCTGGGCTTTCATCGAGCGCACCAACGCGTCCTACCCCTCCGACACCGCGACGCTGACGATTGCCGAACAGCGCGCCATCTATGACCGGATGTGTCGGGTCTTTGACCAGCCCTATCCTGCCGGCGTAACCTCACACGACGAAGCCACCGCCGGGGTGCCCTGCCGGGTCTATCCGGGCACGACGCCCACGGTCATTTACCTGCACGGCGGCGGCTATGTGGTGGGGGGCCTGCACAGCCATGACAGCGTCTGCGCTGACATCCGGGCGCGAACCGGGCTAACGGTCGTGGCG
>CAIXBE010000606.1 GCA_903917595.1 uncultured Rhodobacterales bacterium | reverse complement strand
TCGCCCAATGCGCGCGGCAGTTGTTTTCATAGGGCCCCAGATTGAAGCCGTTCTTCTCCTGCCTCAGATAGTATGAACTGTCGACATCCCGCAGCAACGGCAACTTGTGACCGACTTCCTTGCTCCACGATTCAAGCTCGGGGATCGTGTCGAACAGCATATACTGATGCGACATCACCATCATCGGCAGGTCGCGCCCAAACCACTTGCCAACTTCCCGGGCATAGTACCCAGCCGCGTTCACCACATATTCGCAGCGGATATCCCCCTTGGGCGTGCTGATGACCCACTCATCCCCCTCACGCCGCGCACCCGTCGCCGGACAAAACCGTTCAATCCGCGCGCCCATGTTCCGCGCGCCCTTGGCAAGGGCTTGGGTCAACTGTGCCGGGTCGATGTCCCCATCATAGGGGTCATACAACGCCCCGGTCAGATCGTGGGTAGATACAAACGGATAGCGCGATTTGATCTCATCCGGTGCCAGGATGTCGAGATCCATGCCCTGATACCGGCCCATGCCCACCACCCGCTTGAACTCTTGCAGGCGTTCCTTGCTGTGGCCCAGACGCACAGAACCCGTGACATGATAGTTCATCGGATAGTCGACCTCAGCCCCCAGACCACGGTACAGCCCCGCCGAATAGCGCTGCATGTTCATGATCGACCATGAGGACGAGAAGGTCGGCACGTTGCCCGCCGCGTGCCAAGTAGACCCGGCCGTCAACTCGTTCTTCTCCAGCAGGACACAATCCGTCCAGCCCGCTTTGGCCAGATGGTACAGGGCAGACGCCCCGACAGCCCCGCCGCCAATGATAACCACGCGCGCCTGGGTCGGGAAATCAGCCATGACAAACTCCGTTTCTGCTGACCAAGTATCGCCGCCCTGCGCACGGCTTTCAATTCGCACCGACCTGCTCTATTGATCGAGAAAACCGATCAGAGGCTCTGAATGCAGATTGAACTTCTCGACACTTTTCTTGACCTTATCGAAACCCGCAGCTTTCACCGCACTGCCGAACGGTTGCATGTCACCCAGTCAACCGTTTCTGCTCGTGTTCAAGCGCTGGAGACGTCAGTAGGCGGACGGCTTTTCACCCGCTCCCGTGCCGGCACCAATCTATCGACCGAAGGATTGAAGTTTGAGGCCCATGCCCGTGCCCTGCGCCATGCCTGGACCGAAGCGCGCCGCGCCGTCGAACCCTCCAGCACTGCAATCACTCTGCGCATCGGCATTCAGAACGATCTTGCCGCCGGTCAGATCGGCGACTGGGTGATGAACTTCCGCCGCAGCCTGCCCGACTGTGCCTTTTATATCGAACCCGATTATTCCGTGCAGATGTGCCGCGACCTTGATCGTGGGGCGTTGGATTTTGCCGTCGTCTATTCGCCGCAGTCTTTGCCCGACCTGCATATCGCGTCCATCGGCGAAGTGCGATACCGCCTGATCAGCAGCGATGGATCGGCCAAGTCCGACCTGAATCCGCAACGCTATATCCGTGGCAGCTATTCTGCCGCCTTCGATATCGCCCATCGTCAGGTC
>CAIXBE010000605.1 GCA_903917595.1 uncultured Rhodobacterales bacterium | reverse complement strand
TTCGTTCAACAGTGTCGCGTCCACGTCTGCGCCCGGCGGATAGCTTCCCAGCATATTGCCGACAAGTGAGACAGTAAAGTCGTAGGAAATCCCATTGTATAGGAAATCCCATTGTAGACGACACTTGTGTTCGGATCCTGCGCCCCAAAGTTCAGGATCAAATCACCGGATGTGTCCACACCAGGAATGTCCGGGTCGTCGTTCGTAAACTGGATGATGATCGTGCCCGCGTCAGGGTTGATCGCGTTGTTTCCTGCGGTACCCGAGTCATTCCTCGCGTAATACGACGTGCCACTAACTGGAACACCCATCTCTCACCACTCCCGTTTGAGCCTTACGCTCTGCTGCGCCGACTGCGTAACGACGCCGCCTAAATCGCCGTTTAAATGGAACAAGTGTTTGCTCCAGTCAAGCTTTACACACCAGTCCTTACTGAAAGTTACACGTTCTTCGCCAGTGTCGAAAAACACTATCCAGTCAGTCGCCCTCTGTGATGTTTCCACTCATCGTAGGGTCAAGGGCATCCTGTCGCCATGGTCCTGCGTTTTCAAGGCAAGAAAATGACCATTGCGCGGCATCTTGGGCAAAAATGTAGGGCAAGGTCGCAGCTTTTCCGCCATGGGTTGTGTCTGGCGGCAAGTCAATCAATCTGGCCGCTATTGCATGAAATACTGTGCAAACCTGGGATCAAGAAGTCGGAGGGAGGTCACCTTCGGCGCGTTTGGCATGAAAGTCCCGAACGACAGCGGCCAGAGTCCCCGTGGATATTGCATCCCGCAGCCCCTGCATCAGCATCTGATAGTAATGCAGGTTGTGCCAGGTCAGCAACATGCTGCCGATGATCTCGTCGGACTTGACCACATGGTGAAGGTAAGCGCGCGAATAGCTGCAGCAGGCGGGGCAGGCGCAGCCCTCTTCCAGTGGCCGGGGGTCGTCCTTGTGGCGGGCATTGCGCAGGTTCACCTGCCCCCGCGCGGTCCAGGCCTGCCCGGTGCGACCGGACCGGGACGGCAGAACGCAATCCATCATGTCGATGCCGCGCTGCACGGCCCCCACGATGTCGTCGGGCTTGCCCACCCCCATCAGATAGCGCGGCTTGTCTTGGGGCAGGAAACCGGGGGCGTAGTCGAGGACGGAGAACATCGCCTCTTGCCCCTCGCCCACGGCCAACCCGCCGATCGCATAGCCGTCAAAGCCGATCCCGGTCAGGGCGGCGGCGCTTTCCTCGCGCAAGTCACGGCTGACACCGCCCTGCATGATGCCGAAAAGCGCGTGGCCGGGACGGTCGCCGAACGCATCGCGGCTGCGCTGCGCCCACCGCATCGACAGGCGCATGGACTTGGCCACCGCGTCATCGGTGGCGGGCAAGGCGGGGCATTCGTCAAAGGCCATGACGATATCGGAGCCTAAAAGCCGCTGAATCTCCATGCTGCGTTCGGGGGTCAGCATGTGCTTTGAGCCGTCAAGGTGCGAGGAGAACCGCACCCCCTCCTCGGTCAGCTTGCGCAAGGGGCCCAGCGACATGACCTGAAACCCACCACTGTCAGTCAGGATCGGACGGTCCCAATTCATGAATTTGTGCAGGCCGCCCAAAGCCGCCACCCGTTCCGCGCCGGGGCGCAGCATCAGGTGATAGGTGTTGCCCAACAGGATATCAGCCCCGGTCGCGCGCACGCTTTCCGGCAGCATCGCCTTGACCGTCGCCGCGGTGCCGACCGGCATGAAGGCGGGCGTGCGAATCTCGCCCCTTGGGGTCTTGATCACCCCGGTCCGGGCCGCGCCATCGGTCGCCGAAATCGTGTAACTGATGCCTGTGGCCATGCTGTGCGCCCCCTGTCTGCCGCCCCCTTTGGGCCAAATCGCTGCAAAAGCCAAGCACGGGTCACTGTGACACGCATTCTGCTTGACGTTTCGGCAAGACAAACTATGTCGCTGAATGAACGTTCATTCCCAAGCCGGTCGAGTTATGCAAGCCCCTCCGAACCTGACCCCAACTGCCGGAGAGCGAAGCCTGGAAATCCTCGCTTCGTTACGGCAGGTCTTTGTCGAAAAGGGCTTTGACGGCGCATCCATGCAGGACCTTGCCCGCGCGGCGGGGATGAGTGTCGGCAACTTCTACCGCTATTTCCCGTCCAAGGCGGCGATCATTCAGTCGATGTGCGGCATGGACATGTCGGAAATTCAGAAGGATTTCACCGATATTCAAGGCGCGGACGACCCTTTGTCCTGCTTGCGTGATCGGATCATGATGCATTTCAGCGACGAGTCGCTGAAGGACGGCCAGCTTTGGGCCGAAGTGACCGCCGCCTCGATCCGCAAGCCGGAAATCTGTGCGGTGGCGTTGCAGATGGAAGAAACCATCACCGCCTTTCTGACCACGGTGTTCGCGGGCATCACCCGCCGCAGTCTGGACGACGCCCGCGCCCGATATGAAGGGCAATGCCAGTTGCTGATCCTGCTGGTGAAGGGCGTTTCGACCCGCACCGCCCAGTTTGGCCCGGCAAGCCCGGCCCTTAATGCGCAAGTGGCCGGGATCGTCGACCGGATCCTGACCGAAATTTCCAACGATATTGCAGAAGGCTGACAGCATCATGCGCCCGATCAAATTCCCGGCCCATTTCCTGATCCTTGCGGCCAGCTTTGCCCTTGGCTTTCACGCTCTGCCCGCCCTTGCAGATGAGGCACAGGCTGCCGAAAGTGCGGTCGAGCCGCCCGCCCGCCCCCTGCCCGCGATTACGGTCAGCGAAGTGCAGCCCTTGCGACTGGTCGACCGGATCGTGGCTTCGGGCCTGATCGCGGCGGTAGAAGAAGTACAGGTTGCGCCCCTGATCGAAGGCCAGCCGGTAGACGCGCTGCTGGCCGATGTCGGCGATCTGGTGGTTGAGGGTCAGGTGCTGGCGATCCTGTCCAAGTCGACGCTGGACCTGCAAAAGGCCGAGGCGGTGGCGTCGCTGGCGGCGGCAAACTCGACCATTGCCCAAGCGCAAGCGCAGCTGCTGGAGGCCGAAACCGCCGGTGCCGAAGCGCAGCGCGTGGTCGATCGGACCACGAAACTGCGCGACAGCGGCACCGCGCCGCAAGCAGTCTGGGACACGGCCAACGCCAATGCGACCGCCGCGAACGCCCGGATTGCGGTGGCGACGCAGGGGCTTGAGGCCGCCCGCGCGCAACTGGCGCTGGCCGAAGCGCGGCTGGAAACGGTCGAATTGCACCTTGGCCGGACCGAGGTCCGCGCGCTGGTGTCGGGCAAGATCGTAGCGCGCAACGCCAAGCTGGGCGCGATTGCGACGGCGGCAGGTCTGCCGATGTTCGTGATCACCCGCGACAGCGCGCTGGAACTGCGCGCCGATATTTCGGAAAGCGATGTCCTGCGTCTTGCACCCGGCCAGACGGCCACCTTGCGCGCAGTTGGCATGGTCACGGCCTTGGCAGGCACGGTCAGGCTGGTGGAACCGACCATCGACACCATGACCCGGCTGGGTCAGGCGCGGATCAGCGTCGAGGATGCCGATGCCTTGCGTCCGGGCATGTTCGCCGAAGCAGACATTATCGTGGATGATCACGACGGCCTTGCCGTGCCGATCACCGCGCTGGGGTCGTCGGCCGATGGCAACACGGTGATGCGGGTCACCGACGGTCTGGTCGAACGGGTGGTGGTCACCACCGGCATCCGCGACGGTGGCATGATCGAGATCACTTCAGGCCTGAGCGCCGGCGATCAGGTCGTGACCAAGGCCGCTGCCTTCGTGCGGCCGGGCGACCGGGTGACCCCGGTGCTTGCCCCCGAAGCCGTGAACTAAGGGGCCAGACATGAACTTTTCCGCCTGGTCGATCCGCAATCCCGTAGCCCCGCTTTTGGCATTCTTCCTTTTGATGATTCTGGGCTGGCAAAGTTTCAACAGCCTGCCGATCACCAAATTCCCCAACATCGACGTGCCGGTCGTCGCGGTCAGCGTCATCCAGTCGGGTGCGGCCCCGGCCGAGATGGAGACCCAGATCACCTCGGAAATCGAGGATGCGGTGGCGGGCGTCACCGGGGCCAAGCGGATCACCTCGACCGTGACCGACGGGCTGTCGACCACGATCATCGAATTCCGCATGGAGATTCCGACCGACAAGGCGGTGCAGGACGTCAAGGACGCGGTCGACCAGATCCGGGGCGACCTGCCCGGCGGCATCGAAGCCCCCATCGTCACCCGGGTCGAGGTCGAAGGCGCCGCAATCATGACCTTTTCGGTCGCCTCGCCCGAAATGACCATGGAGGAGGTCAGCTGGTTCGTCGACAACACCGTCAAACGCGCCCTGCAAGGCAAGCCCGGCGTGGGCCGGGTGTCGCGGATCGGCGGGGCCGACCGCGAAATCCGGATCGAACTGGACCCGACCAAGCTGGACAGCCTCGGGGTCACCGCACAGGCCGTCAGCGCCCAGATTGCCGCCACTAACACCAACCTTGGCGCCGGAAAGCTGGGGCTTGGCACCGGCGAACAGGTGATCCGCACCCTTGGTGACAGCGGCACGGTCGAAACCCTTGCCGCCACCACCATCGCGCTGCCGTCGGGTCGGTTTGTAAAGCTGGCCGATCTTGGCCAGATCATCGACAGCTATGAAGAGCTGAAAAGCTTTACCCGCATCGACGGCGAACCCGGGGTCAGCTTTCAGGTCTTCCGGTCGAAAGGGGCCTCGGAAATCAGCGTGGCCGAAGTCACCAATGCGGTGATCGACGACTTGCGGGCGGCAAATCCGGATGTAGAGATCACCATGATCGACGATTCCGTTTTCTATACCTACGGCAACTATGAGGCCGCTCTGCACACGCTGATCGAGGGCTCGCTGCTGGCCATTCTGGTGGTGCTGCTGTTCCTGAAAAACTGGCGCGCGACGTTGATTTCGGCAATTGCCCTGCCCCTGTCGGCGGTCCCGACCTTCTGGGTGATGGACATGCTGGGGTTCTCCTTGAACCTGGTCAGCTTTCTGGCCCTGACGCTGGCCACCGGCATTCTGGTCGATGACGCGATTGTGGAAATCGAAAACATCGCCCGACACATCAAGATGGGCAAATCCCCCTACCGCGCGTCGATCGAAGCCGCGGATGAGATAGGCTTGGCGGTCATTGCCACCACCTTTACCATCGTCGCGGTCTTTGTGCCGGTCAGCTTCATGCCGGGGATTCCCGGGCAGTATTTCATCCAGTTCGGCCTGACGGTCGCGGTCGCGGTGCTGTTTTCGCTGCTGGTGGCGCGGTTGATCACGCCGATGATGGCGGCCTATTTCATGCGCACTGAAGAGGTGACCCTGCCGCGCTGGCTGGGTCTGACCCTGCGCGCGGCAATCGCAGCGGGGGCGGGATACTTCGCCGCTGGTTACGGCGTGACGGCAGGCATCGGCGTGGCCATTGTGGCCTTTGCGCTGGTTCCGGCCGCCGTCCGGTTCCTGACCCAGCCGCTGCACGACGATCACAAGGACGGGCTGATCACCCGGGGTTACATGTGGGTCGTCCGACATTCCGCTGGCGGCGGCATTCCGCTGCTGAACCCGCTGGCCCTGCTGACTCCGCTGCGCACCGTCCCGGTGATCGGCGGTATTTTCCGCAGCGTCTGGTTCCGGTTTCCGGCGCGCTATGTGACCATGGTTGTGGCTGTTGTCGTGGTGATCTTCTCGATCATCGCCATGCTGCAGGTCCCAGGCAGCCTGTTCCCGCCGGAAGACGAAGGCCGGATCATCGTCGCCGTCGAACTGCCGCCTGGCTCGACGCTGGAGGATACCGCCGCCACCACCGACGCTATGCGCGACGTGGTCAAGGACATCGACGGCGTGCGGTCGGTTCTGGTCATCGGCGGGGCCACGCCCCTTGGTGAACGCGACATCCGGCGGGCCAGTTTCACCATCATCCTGGACCGGCTGGACAACGGGCTGGAACGCAAGCTGATCGACCTTGGCCGCAAACTGCCGCTGTTCGGCGGGTTCATCCCCGACATTCCGTCCGAGGGTCGCCTGCGGCCCCAGTCGGACATCGAGACCGAGGTGTTCGCGGCCCTGAAGCCGATCCCGGACGTGCGTGCCTACAAGATCCCCGGCGGCGGTGGCCCCGGCGCGCGCCCGTTCAGCTATGACATCCTGTCGGGCAGCGAGACGGACCTTGCAATTGCGGTGCAGAAAATCGAAATGGCGCTGCAGTCCGAACCGACCTTGATGAACGCCTGGGCCGAAACTGCCCTGCCGCGCCCGGAAATCCAGATCACCCCCCGCCCGGCCGAGGCCGCGCGGCTGGGCGTGACCGTCCAACAGATCGCAACCGTGGTGCGGGTGGCGACCATCGGCGACGTGCCTGCCGCCTTGGGCAAGCTGTCCATCGACGACCGGCTGATCCCGATCCGGGTGCAGCTTGAGGCTGCGGCCCGCGACGATCTGGCACGGATCGCATCGATGAAACTGATGACCGCCGCCGGGCCGGTGCCGCTGTCCACCGTCGCAAGCGTCGAGGTGGCCGAGGGGGCTTCGGTGGTCAAACGCCTGAACCGCTTGCGCGTCGCCACACTTGGCGGCGACATTGCGCCGGGCTTTGTGCTGGATCAGGCCACGGCGCGGTTTCAGGAGATTCTGCCGACGCTGGACCTGCCCGCTTCCGTATCCGTCCTGCCGTCGGGCGATGCCGAAGTGCAGGCCGAACTGATGGGCAGTTTCCTGAACGCGATGGTGATGGGCGTCTTGCTGATGATGTTCGTTCTGATCCTGTTGTTCCACTCTGTCTTGCAACCGATCACCATCATCTTCTCGCTTCTCTTGTCGGTGGGCGGGGTCGCGGCGGCGCTGATCCTGACGCAGAATCCGCTGTCGATGCCGGTGTTGATCGGCATCCTGATGCTGATGGGGATCGTGGCCAAGAACGCCATCCTCTTGATCGATTTTGCCATCGAGATGCAAGTGCGCGGCATGAACCGGTTTGCTGCGGTGATCGAAGCCGGTCACAAGCGCGCACGGCCGATCGTGATGACCTCGATCGCGATGTCGGCGGGGATGTTGCCTTCAGCCTTGGGTGTTGGCGAGGGCGGATCGTTCCGCGCGCCGATGGCGATTGCGGTGATGGGCGGGATCATCGTCTCGACCGTCCTTAGTCTGGTGGTGGTGCCTTCGCTGTATCTGGTGATGGATGACCTGTCGCGCCTGCTGACCTGGATCTTCAGCCATGTCATCGGCAAGAAGGAACCCGAACCCGAAGCCCCCGCCGCTGAGGTGCTTGCAAGTCGGATCGAACGTTTGCGTGAAAATCTGGCTTTGGTCGGCGGGCGTCTGGGGGCGGTCGAGGAAAGGGTTGGCCCGGGCAAGGCGCGGTAGATGCGTTGCAGGTTCGCGGCGCTCCAAAATTTTTCGACGAAAAATTTAAGAGCCCCTGAAGTTGTTCAACCTCCCTTGGGCCAAAACCGTGCGGCGTCCGCTGCGCTATAGCGGCCAAGCGCCACGTCTTCGGCCACCAGCGCGGAGTCGCGATCCGAAGGCGGCCCATAGCCGCCGCCGCCCGGGGTTCGCACCCGGACGCGATCGCCGGGGTTGAGGACGATGTCCTGCGCCTTAGACAGATGTTCGGGGATCATGACCACGCCGCCCCGGATCACCTCGACCCGGTTGACCGCCCCGTCCTGCCCGCCCAGCACGCCTTGCGGGCCGGTGCGGCCGTGGTCCATCACAAAACTGGCCCGGGCCTGCCCGCGCAACAGTTCGATCTCATAGTCCAGCCCGAACCCGCCGCGATGCTGCCCAGCCCCGCCTGAGCCTTCGTGAAGGCCATAACGGTGGTAAAGGACAGGATAATTCTGCTCCATGATTTCGACCGGCGGGGCCTTGGAAATACCGATTGTCGAACAACCGTTCGCAATCCCGTCGCCCCCAGCAAAACCGCCATAGCCGCCGCCCGAGATCTGATACATCACATAGTCCCGGCCCTTTTCCGGGTCATACCCGCCCAGCCCGAAATTGCCCGAAGTTCCGGCCGGAGCAGCGGTGACCAGTGCGGGCAAGGCCGGCACCAAGGCCACAAAAACCGCCTCGGCGATGCGCTGGCTGACTTCGGCGGCGCAGCCTGACACCGGGCGGGGGTATTGGGCGTCAAGGAAGGTGCCCTCGATTCCGGTGACCTGCAGGGGTTCAAACGCCCCTGCACTGATCGGAACATCGGGAAAGATGTGGCGCATTGCCAGATACACCGACGACAAGGTCGTGGCCCGGACCGAGTTCATCGGCCCGATGCAGGGCGGCGATGAGCCGGTGAAGTCAAAGGTCAGCCCATCACCAGCCTTGGTGACGCCAAGGGCAATGGTCAAGGGTGCATTCACCACCCCGTCGCTGTCGATCATCGCGGTGCTGCGGTAGGTGCCGTCCGGGATCCGACCGATCATCGCCCGCATCTGCCTGGCCGCCAACCGGCGCATTTCGGCGATGGCTTCGGTCACGGTCGCATCACCGTAGCGGTCCAGAAGGCCCGCCAGCCGCTCGGCCCCGACCAGAAGTGCCGAAGCCTGCGCCTGCACATCGCCGATGCGCTGTTCGGATACGCGGATGTTGGAGCAGATGATCTGATGGATTTCCCGGTCCAGCACGCCGCGCTTGAACAATTTCACCGGGGGAATGCGCAGGCCCTCCTGCTCGGCGCTGGTGGCACTGGCCGAAAATCCCCCGGGCACCGCACCCCCGGTATCGGGCCAGTGGCCGGTATTGGAGAGCCAGCAGTAAATCTTCCCGCCGCGCCAGACCGGCATGGCAAAGCGCACATCCATCAGATGCGTGCCGCCAAGGTAAGGGTCGTTGACGATGTAGATATCGCCGGGCTCGGGGGCGGCGGTCACGCCTTCGGCGATGCGCTGCAGAATGGTTCTGGTGGAAAACTGCATCACGCCAACAAAGACCGGCAAGCCCTTGGAACCCTGGGCAATAAGGCTGCCGTCGGTGGCGGAATAGATCCCGTCCGACCGGTCGTCGGCTTCGGCAATGACCGGCGAAAAGGCGGCGCGCGAGAAGGTCAGGTCCATCTCGTCGCAGACCTGTTGCAGACCGGCCTGAATGACGGCGAAAGTGACTGGGTCGATCATGGCTGGTCCCTTTCACCGCTCGGCGCGGCGCGGACGCTTGCTTCTCGCTGGGCCAGAGCAGCGATGAAAGCCCGCATGGGCTTGATAAGCGGGCCGGTCATGCACCCACCTTTATGATCAGGTTGCCATCCGAGTCCGATGTCACCCGCGCGCCGGGGTCGATGATCGTGGTTGTATCCATTTGCTCAATGATCACCGGCCCCTGCAGGTCGGTGCTCAACGGCAGATGATCGCGCCAGTAGACCGGGGTATCCTGCCAGCCGTCAAACCAGACCTTCCGCGTCCCGTTCGGTTCCGCCCGCGCCTTGCGGCCTGCCGGATCAATCAGCCGCGACAGGTCAAGCGCCGGACGTTCCCCGATGACCGACACATTCAGGTTCACCAGATTGGCCCGGATCGTCGGCAGATCGACCCGGAACCTTGCACTATAGGCGTCCTCGAACAGGCGCTGCAGGTCCTCACGGGACGGGGTGGCAGAGGGCAGCGTGACCCGCAACAGATGGGTCTGCCCGACAAACTGCATGTCAGCGGAATATTCGGCGCGCACCGTGGTCAGGGCGATGCTCTCAAGCCCGATCAGGCGGCGGCCTTCGGCCTCTTGCGCCGCCAGAACCGCGTGGACATCGGCCATGTCCACCCCGTCCAAGGGGCGGTTCAGGGTGCGCACAAAGTCATGCCGCAGGTCGGCCACCACACAGCCAAGGGCGTTGGTGATACCGGGACGCGCCGGGACCAGCACCGTCGGCACGTTCAGTTCGCGCGCCAAAGCCACCGCATGCAACGGCCCGGCCCCGCCAAAGGCGAACAGCGCGAAATCGCGCGGGTCCGCCCCCATCGAGATCGACACCATCCGAACCGCCCCCGCCATATGGGTGTTGGCAATGCGGATCACAGCGGCGGCGGCTGCTTCGACCGACAGGCCCAAAGGCGCGGCAATCTGATCCGCCATCGCCTGATGCGCTGCCGCCGCTGCCTGTCCGAACCGGCTGGCAGGCAGACGCCCAAGGATCAGGTTCGCATCCGAGATCGTGACTTGTGTTCCACCCCGCCCATAGCAGACCGGCCCCGGAACCGCCCCGGCACTTTCCGGACCGACCCGCAGCATCCCGCCTGCGTCAATCCGGGCAATCGACCCGCCGCCTGCCCCGACAGTCCTGACATCGACCATCGGCACATGGATCGGCATGGCATATTCCACCTCGATCTCGTTCGAGACTGGGGCCACGCCATTCCGGATCATCGCGACATCCGTGCTGGTGCCGCCCATGTCATAGGTCAGAAGGTCAGGGAACCCCGCCCGCCGCCCGGTGGCCAGCGCCGCCATCACCCCCGAGGCCGGGCCTGACATCACCGTCTTGACCGCCTCGCGCCCGACATCGCGGGCGGCAACCATGCCACCATTGCCGTTCATCACCAGAAGGTCGCGCCGGTAGCCCTGTGCGGCCAGCTCCTCCGCCAGCCTTGCCACATAGCGCTCCAGCAAGGGCTGGACGCTGGCGTTGACCGCCGCCGTCACCCCGCGCTCATACTCGCGGCTTTCCGACAACAGCGCGTGGCCAAGGGTGATATATCCATTGGGCCAAAGGCTTGCGGCAATCTTTCCCGCCTGCAGTTCATGCGCGGGGTTGGCATAGGCATGCAGGAAATGGATGACCAGACTTTCGCAGCCTTTGTCGCGCAAGACCTGCACGGCGGCGCGCAAGGCCGCCTCGTCCAAAGGCGTGATCACCCGGCCCCTTGCATCCATCCTTTCCGGAATTTCCAGCCGCAGATCGCGCGGGATGACGGGGACAAAGCTGCCA
>CAIXBE010000604.1 GCA_903917595.1 uncultured Rhodobacterales bacterium | reverse complement strand
GTTGCGGCGCTTCGGTCACTTCAATGGCGCGATCAGCCGCGACGGCATTGCGCTTGGCAATGTGGTGTCAGCCGAAATCACCTACGCCAACAACCTCGACCGGATCGAGACCATCCGCAGCGACGGCAAGATTGATGGGGCGGATCCCGGACTGGCCGCGCTGACCGGCCGGATCGAGGTCCGGTTCGCTGACCAGACACTCGTGAGCCAAGCGATCAACGGCGATTCTTGCGAGATCACCTTCGCTTACGCCCTGCCCTCGGGCGAGGGCTTCACGTTCACCGCCCACGCCGTCTATCTGCCGCGCCCCCGGATCGAGATCTCCGGGCCGCAGGGCGTGCAGGCCAGCTTCGACTGGCAGGCAGCCCGGGCTGAAACCACCGGCAGGATGTGCACCGCAACCCTGATCAACGATATCGAGGCCTACTGAATTGCATCGGATTGTCGATCCGTGCAGTGGAGGCAGACGCAGAAAGACGGTATTGCCTCCGTCGATTCCCCGATGAAAGGTTCCACACATGACACCCGCAGAAATCATGGCTGCATTGGAGGGCAATGGCTCCCTGCCGCGCGAGGCATTGGAAGCGGCAGGGCAATCGCGCGACGCCATGGTGCCCGAATTTCTGGATTACATCGGGAAACTGCAATCTGCAGGCATTGACGATCTCGAGGGCATGGATGCCTTCGTCTTCATGTTCTTCCTGCTGGCCGAATGGCGAGAGACGCGGGCCTATCGCCCGCTGGCCACTCTGTTGCGACGGGATCCGGAGTTTCTGGATGCATTGCTGGGGGATTCGATCACAGAAGCCTCGGCGCGTGTCATGGCGGGGGTGTTTGATGGCGACTTGCAGCCGCTGTTCGACATCCTGCTGGATGATGATGCCGATGGTTTCCTGCGCGGTGAGATGTTTGACACGCTGGCCATCGTTGCCTTGGAAGATCCCGATCTGCGGCCCCGCATCATGCAGTTCCTGATCGACTTCTTCGACCTGACCGGCACCGTGACGGGCGAGGAGGTCTGGTGGGCATGGGCGGAATGCATCGCCGCCCTTGGCCTTGCAAACATGGACACGGCGGTGCGCGCGGTGTTCGACAGCGGCCTGATCACCCCGGACCATAGCCGGATCGAAGATTTTACCGAGCGCCTTCAGGCGACGGTGGATGCCGGTCGGCCCGACTGGTTCACCGGTATCTCCAGCAACACGCTGATCACGGACACCATCGCGGAACTCGCGCCATGGTACTGCTTCACGCCGGAATACCTGGCCAAGAAGGCTGCAGGGCGCCTGAACGTCATGTCGTCCCTGATGCCCCGCAGCGGTGATCCGTTCAACGGCGTCTTCACCGGCAAGATCGGGCGTAACGATCCCTGCCCCTGTGGCAGCGGCAAGAAGTTCAAGAAATGCTGCCTTCAATGACCTGAACAGTCCGCCCCTTCCGCAGACCAACCTCCCCAGCGACGTGCCTCGGCACGTCGCTTTTGTTTTGAGAAAGGCCCAATGATGATCCGCCTGAACCTGACCGCCGCGCCACACTGGCTGGAGCTCGCCCCCGGCCTGCGCCTGCTGGTCGGTCCGCT
>CAIXBE010000603.1 GCA_903917595.1 uncultured Rhodobacterales bacterium | reverse complement strand
CGGGTCCGCCCCCGCCAACCGCGCGGTGCCGCGTGCCGCAAAGTCGCAAGCCAGTTGCACCTGCCGGGTGAAAGAGAACATGTCGGGGAAAAGCCGGTCGGCGAGAACGATTTCGGGCTTGTATTTCTTCGCCTCGCAATGCGCCTCGGCCTTGGTCAGGATGGTCGACAGCGCAGCAAGGAAACGATCGAAGACGGCGACGGAACGACGGTGCATGGGGGCCTCCCTTTGGGTTCGGGGCCAAGGTGGCTCAAGTGGTTGCGAAAGCCAAGGGTCAGATTCCCTTTGCCGATCACGGACGATCTGGCGGAGCAACCGGCGTCCAGACCCAAACCCTTGCGCCCGACCGGTCCGAGTGTCAGGAACGCCGCATGACCGAGCGACCTGCCCCGACCCCCTATCCTTCCCTGCCCGACCGCACCAGGCTGCCGGATGAATACCGCCTGATCCTTGCCGACCTGCCGCGCGCTGGATGGCAGGCGCACCCAGATTTCAACGGGCTGGCCGCGTTCTGGCTGGACCGCCACCTTGGCTTTCGCCGGATGCTGGATGCGCTGGCGGCGGACCTGCAGGCGCGGATCGACGGGGACATGGCGGCAGAGGCCTATGCCGGGCGGCTTTCGCGGCTGGGCTCACGCCTGCTGGGCGACCTGATCGGACATCACCAGATCGAGGATCAGGTCTATTTCCCCAAACTCGCCCGGCTGGAGCCACGCATTTCCCGCGGGTTCGACATGCTGGAGGCCGACCACCACGCGCTGCACGACTTGATCGACAGCTTTGCCACCGGGGGAAACGGGGTCCTCGCCGCACAAGGCGACGCCGCCCAACGCGAGGCGGCCGGCGGGTTCCTGACCGATCTGGGAGCTTTTGACCGCCTCCTCACCCGGCATCTGGCGGATGAGGAGGATCTTGTGTTGCCCGTGGTCTTGAAACACCGGGTCGGATAGGAGTCAGACCCCCAGACACCAGCGCATGACCGCCTTCTGCGCGTGCAAGCGGTTTTCGGCCTCGTCAAAGATCACCGAATGCGGACCGTCCATGACGGCGCTCGTTGCCTCGTCGTTGCGATGTGCGGGCAGAAAGTGCATGAAAAGCGCGTCCGGTTTGGCGCGGGTCATCAGCTGTTCGTTGACCTGATAGGGGCGCAGCTGGTTGTGGCGGCGTTCCTTGGCCGACTCGGGGTCGTGCATGCTGACCCAGGTGTCGTTGACGACAAGGTCGGCGCCTTCGACTGCATGTGCGGCAGGATCATGGTCCCCCACGATGTGGCGACCCTGCGCCCGCGCTCGGGCGAGGACGGCGGCGTCAAAGTCCGGCAATTAAGCGCCAGCAAAGGTGCAATCAGAGACGAATTGCACGGCAGTATGGGGCGATGTTGCGGTAGGCGGCAACAGTGCTATGCTCACGTATGGTTGATCGGCAGCAGTGGGTTTCACAGACGGTCACCGCGCCCGGCCTTGCTGACTATTGATACCTGACAGGGGTAACAAGATGCGGGTGTTGATTTCATCGACCAAGTTCCTGGGTCACTTCAACCCCTTGCTGCCCTATATCGCTGCGCTGAAAAAGCTGGGCCACGACGTCGCGGTCGCCGCGCCGGAAGAGTTGGCAGCGCGCCTTGGCCAGGCCGATATAGAACATTTGCCGGTGGGCGAACCCACGCAAGAAGAGGTTGATGCCTCGCGCCGGGCCATCGATGCTGCATCGGAAGCGATGGCCGTGAAGGTCGCCATTGCCGAGTCCTTTCTAGACCGGTCGCGCGCGACCCTGCCCGACCTTGGGCGGATCATAGCAGGCTGGCGCCCGGACCTTGTGGTCCGCGACTCGTTGGAACTTGGCGCTTTGGTGGCCGCGACAGCGGCGGGATTGCCCTGTTGTCGCGTTGGCGTGCATTGCGGCCAGGGCGAGATGGATTTCATTCCCAATCTGATACCCGGCATCGACCGGCTGCGCAGGTCGACAGGCCTGCCCGTTGACAATGGCGCATCCTTGCGTGGCGAGCAGGTCTTTTCCGCCTTTCCTGACTTCATGGATGACGGCGTGGACTGGCTGGGAACGCAGGAGCCGTTCAGAACCCGCCCTGCATCGGCACCCCCGCCATCAGCCAACGTCAAGCGGCCATCCTGGGCGCCATCGCCTGGTGAAACCTTTGTCTATGTCACGCTCGGGACGGTCAGCGGGCGGTCAGACAAATCCCGCGCCGCCTATCGTGCGGTGCTGGAGGCGCTGTCAACACTGCCGGTTCGGGCGCTGCTGACGACCGGCCCGGTCATGCCACATGAGCACCTGGGGACCATTCCACCCAATGTCACTATCGAGGTCTTCGTGCCCCAATCCGAAGTCCTGCCCTATGCCCAAGCGGTCGTTTGCCACGGCGGCTCGGGAAGCCTTATCGGTGCGCTGGCACAAGGCATTCCCACGGTGGTTGTACCGCTATTCGCCGATCAGCCGCATAACGCCGCATCCGTCGCGCGGGTTGGTGCCGGCGTTTCGGTGACAGACCGGACGGTGCCCATCCTGCGGGCGGCCATCATCCGGGTACTGGAGGACGAGACCATCCGCCAGACCGCGCGCCGGATTCAAAACGACATCGCCGCAATGCAAAGCATCGACACCGCCGCCCGTCACATGCTTGCCCTCGCATCGCCCCCGGCTATGGCTTGACGGTCGCGACCGCTAAACCCCCAGACACCAGCGCATGACCGCCTTTTGCGCGTGCAACCGGTTTTCGGCCTCGTCAAAGATCACCGAATGCGGGCCGTCCATGACGGCACTGGTCGCCTCGTCGTTGCGGTGGGCGGGCAGGCAATGCATGAAAAGCGCGTCCGGTTTGGCGCGGGTCATCAGCTGTTCGTTGACCTGATAGGGGCGCAGCTGGTTGTGGCGGCGTTCCTTGGCCGACTCGGGGTCGTGCATGCTGACCCATGTATCGGTGACCACAAGGTCAGCACCTTCGACCGCGGTAAAGGGATCGCGCTGGATGGTGACCTTTGAGCCCTTGCCCCTGGCGAAGGCGACGAAAGCATCCTCGGGGTCAAGCGTTTCCGGGCCGGTGAAGGTAAAGTCGAAACCGAACTGTCCGGCGGCATGCAGAAAGCTGGCCGCGACGTTGTTGCCGTCGCCGCACCAGACCACCTTCCTGCCCTTGATCGGCCCACGGTGTTCTTCATAGGTCATCACGTCGGCCATGATCTGGCAGGGGTGGGTGCGGTTCGTGAGGCCGTTGATGACCGGCACGGTGGCGTGTTCGGCCATCTCCAGCAGCGTCGCCTCCTCAAAGGTGCGGATCATGATCAGATCGACATAGCGCGACAGGACCCGGGCGGTGTCGGCAATCGTCTCGCCATGGCCAAGCCGCATTTCCTTGCCGGACAAGACCAGCGTCTCGCCCCCCATCTGCCGCACGCCGACGTCGAAGGAGACGCGGGTGCGGGTCGAGGGTTTCTCGAAGATCAGCGCGACCATCTGGCCTTTCAGCGGCTGGTCATCGTCGGGTGTGCCCTTGGGGCGGCCGTTGCGCGCGGTCTTCATCGCCTGGGCGCTGTCGATCATGGCGCGAAGGTCGGCGGGGTTGGTCTTGTGGATGTCGAGGAAGTGTTTCATTTCGTTTCGCTTTTTAAGGCCGCAGGAGGCGGGGGTTTCACACCCCCGCACCCCCGTGGAGTATTTGGGAAAAGAGCAATGTCAGGTCGCAAGAAGGTTGGTTGCGGCCTGGTCTAGGCGAGTCAGCGCCTCGGCGATGTCGGCGTCGGGGATGTTCAGGGCGGGCAGCAGGCGCAGGACATTGTCGGCGGCGGCAATGGTCAGGATGCCGGCGGCGTAACCTGCCTTGACCACGTCCGTGGGGGCAGGTTTGCATTTCAGGCCAAGCATCAGGCCTTCACCCCTAACGCTTTCGAAGACAGCCGGGTGGCGCGCGACAAGGCTTTCCAGACCCTGCCGGAACAGCGCGCCCTTGCGGGCAACCTCGGCCAGAAAGGCGGGGTCCGAGATGATCTCGGTCACCTTCGCGCCGACGGCACAGCCCAAGGGGTTGCCGCCGTAGGTCGAACCATGCGTGCCCGCCGTCATGCCCTTGGCCGCGCTTTCAGTCGCCAGCACCGCACCCAGCGGAAAGCCGCCGCCGATGCCCTTGGCAACCATCATGATATCCGGTGTCACGCCAGCCCATTCATGCGCGAACAGACGGCCGGTGCGACCCATCCCGCATTGCACCTCGTCGAAGATAAGAAGCGTGCCAGTCTGATCACACAGATCGCGCAGGCCTTTAAGGCATTGGTCAGGGACCACGCGGATGCCGCCTTCGCCCTGAACCGGCTCGATGATCACGGCGCAGGTCTGGTCGGTGATGGCAGAGCGGATTGCGTCATGATCGGCCCATTTGAGTTGGGTGAAACCGGGCATCAGCGGCCCGAAGCCCTTGACCATCTTTTCCGCCCCCGACGCCGCAATCGCCCCGGTCGAGCGGCCATGAAACGCGCCTTCGAAGGCGATGATCTGCGTCCGTTCGGGCTGGCCGCTGTCATAGTGGAACTTGCGGGCCATCTTGATCGCAAGCTCGGCCGCTTCGGTGCCGGAATTGGTGAAAAAGACGGTATCGGCAAAGGTCTCGGCGGTCAGAAGACCCGCCAGCCGCTCCTGTTCCGGCACGGTATAGACGTTGGACACATGCCAAAGCTTTTGCGCCTGTTCGGTCAGCGCCTGAATCAGCGCCGGATGCGCATGGCCCAGCGCGTTGACCGCGATGCCTGCGCCAAGGTCAAGATATCGGCGGCCATCCTCTGCCGTCAGCCAGCTGCCCTCGCCCTTGACGAAGGCAAGGGGCGCGCGGTTGTAGGTCGGCAGAACGGACGGGATCATGGGCAGGTCCTTGCGGTTGAAGGCCAATGGGTGCCTGAGGTCAGGCGATGTGTCAACGTGGGGAAGGGTTTGCGCCGGGGCGCGGATCGCAAGCGGCAGCGTCAGACGCGGGGGCGTCGGCGCAAGACAGGGGCATGTCGGGTCGCTGCGATCATCGGGACCGTCTAGCGGGGATGTGCGGCTGCGTAAAGCCCTTTGCAGGGCCCGGTCCGCTTCGCGCCCTGCTTGTGGTTGGGCGGGCAGGCTCGCCCTCGGGGCTTTTTTGGTGGAAATGGCGTCTAAAGGCTGGCAAGGCTGGACCTGCGGCGGCTAGGGTCTTCTGACCCGGTTTCCCGCTGTCCGGCCGAGGGGAGGGCCACGAGTTTCAAAAAAGCCATGGCCGCGCATCTGATCCCCGTTGACCTATACGCCCTTGACCAATTCGACCTGCCGGCGCGGCAGGCGGGTGTCGGCTTGGCCGCAGCTTTGGCAATGCAGCCCCCGGTTCTGCGTCAGGATGCGCGGCAATGCCGGATGTGGCTTGCGGAAGGCATTGAGGGCATGAGCCTTGGCGCGCCGCTGACCCTGGCGGGGGTTGATCAGCCGCAAGATACGCGGGTGACGGTCGAGGCGCTGCCGGGCCTTGCCGCCTTTCTGCTGGTGCGGATCGGCGGCACTCCGGTCGGGCTTGCCATGGCGGGACCTGGAACGGACGCCGAAAGCCCCGAACTCTTGTCTGCCTTTGCCGCCGGCACCCTGATCGACACCCCCGATGGCCACCGCGCAGTCGAGACGCTGGTCGCAGGCGACCGGATCACGACGCTTGCCAATGGTTCGCGGCCACTTGTCTGGGTCGGGCACCGCCGCATCATGGCCGTCGAGATCCTGGCCTATCCCGGACTGCGCCCGCTGTTGTTGCCCAAGGGATCAGCCGGCAATGACCGCCCGCTGCTGGTATCGCCCCGCCAACGGATGCTGATCGACGACTGGCGGGCCGAGGTCTATTTCGGCGAAGACCGGGTGCTGGTGTCTGCAGAAGCGCTGTCGGACAGTCGCGACATTCGTCCGCCCTTGTCGCCCAAGGGGGTGGTTTATGTCATGCTGCTGTGTGACCGGCACGAGATTCTGGTGGCCGAAGGTGCTTTGACCGAAAGCTTTCATCCCGGTGAGACCGGGTTGACCGCTTTAACCGCGCCCGAAAGGTCCAGCCTTGCGGCGGTGGCCGCCGAGACCGACCTTGCCCGCCGCCGCGCCGCCTATCCCATCGTGCGCAACGCCGAAGCCCGCGCGCTGCGGTTGTCGACCTAATCCCTGCCTGCACAAATCTCGGCCAGCATGGCGATGATCGGCGGGTAGTAGGCGGCGGAATACCCGGCCTCGTCATCCAGCACCGACAGGAAACAGGCCACCCGCCCGGTGTCGGGATTGGCCAGAAGATATTGCCCGCCATAGCCGCCATGGCCCAGCCAGATGCCGTTGGTGTTGGTCTGGTTGGAATAGCGCAGATGCTGGCGCGGCGGGGCCATCGCGATGCCTGAGCCTTGGGTCCTGGTGATGAAATCAGCCGATCCGAAGGGCTGCCCATCCACCCCCAACCCCTTTCGCGCGATGACCGCGCCATAGCGGCAAAGGTCGCGCGCGGTCAGGCAGATGCCGCCGTTCAGAAGGGGAAAGCCCGTCCGGTCGGTCGCGACATGCAGCGCGCCTTCGACCCCCGCCGCATCGGCGAGATCGGCCAGCCAATGCCCCATCGGCCGCCCGCCCCGGGCCTCGGCCACAAAGGCCAGCACATCGGTGTTGGCGCTTTTGTAAAGATAGCTGTCGCTGTGGTTGACGGTATCCTGCGCCCCCGACGCAAGCCCGATGGCGGCGATGAAGTCGCGGTTCGACGGTTCTGGACCCGTGGGAAGCCGCATGCCCGAGGCCGCCTCATGCAGGAAGGCTGTGGTGTCGGGGTTGCTGTAATCCTCGTCATAGCCGTTGTGGACGTTCATGTTCAGCACGTCCTGTAGCGACGCGTCACGATACCCTGCGCCGATCCAGGGCAGGATTTGGCCGATCGGTTCATCCAGCGCCAGTTTGCCGTCCTCCCACAGCCGCCCGATGATCAGGTTCGTGGACATCTTGGAAATCGACATGATCGAATGCGGCTGGTCGGGGGCGAAATCCGGGGCGTAGCATTCATATAGCAGCCGGTTGCCCTCGGTGATCGCCATGGCCGAAAACCACGGTAGGCCGGTCAGGCGGCGCACATCGTCACGTTGCGCGATGGCAAGGTCTGCAGCCAGCCGAAGGTCCAGCACCTGCGAGGCCCGATAACTTTGGGCATAGCGGGTCAGCTGGTGCAGGTTGTGAAACCCGTGCCGCCGGTGCGGGGCCGAATTCCAGCGCGGGCGGTGGTCGTCGCCCACCGTCAGATCGGGGTTGGGATGGCTCCGGGTGCTCATGCGCGCGCTCCTGCTTTTCCGCCACAATAGGCCCAGATGCCCCTGCCGCAAGTCCTTGCGCACCTGCCCTTGCGGCCCCCTGCCCTGACCGGGTAAGATGCACCCGATTTCAAGACAGGCGGAGAGCAGGATGTCCTGGACGGACGAGCGTGTCGAGACGCTTAAGCGCATGTGGGGCGAGGGTCAGTCGGCCAGCCAGATTGCCAAGGAACTTGGCGGCGTCACGCGGAACGCGGTGATCGGCAAGGTCCATCGGCTGGGTCTGTCGAACCGAGCCGCTGGCAAGGATGAAGAGGAGGAGGCGCCGCAGCCCGCTGCAGCCGCCGCCGCGCCGCCACGGGTCGACCCTGCAGCGCGCGCCGAAGCCCCCGCTGCCCGCCCCGAGGCGCCCCGCTCTGCGGCCCCCGCTTCCGCGGCATCTGCAGCCGCGCCGGTGGTGTCGAACGTCACCCCTCTGCCGCTGCGCAAGGCGATCATTCCCGCAGGCCAGCCGCTGCCCCCGCAGCCCAGCCTGAACGAGATCAGCCCCGAGGCTTTGGCATCCGTGCGCGAAGTGGAAAAGCGCGCCCGGAAACTGACGCTGATGGAACTGACCGAACGGACCTGCAAATGGCCGATCGGCGATCCCGCGACCGAGGATTTCTGGTTCTGCGGGCTGCCCAGCATTGCGGGCAAACCCTATTGCGAAGCCCATGTTGGCGTCGCCTTCCAACCGATGAGCGCGCGGCGCGACCGTCGGCGGTAAGGTCAACTTCAAAAGCCGGGCGGCGATTTCCGCCCGGCTCTGACCTCAATTCCCCCCGAGAATAGCCTCCAGCGCCTTGCGGGTCTCTTCCTCCAGCGCCTCTTCGGCGCGGCGGCGGGCGGCGTCTTCCAGACTTTCACCCTCGCCCGCGACGATGCCCAGCTCTTCCTGCAGCCGCCGCTCAAGTTCCGCCTTGGCCGCCGCTTCGGCGGCCTTGGCCGCTGCCCGCGCCTCCTCTTCCATCTTCTCGCGCGCGATGCCTTCCAGATCCAGCCGGAATTTCGGGTCCGCCCAAGGCCCGGTGATGAGCAGCGGCACCATCACCCCGCCGGTCCCGTCGGCATCGGCCAGCGCCGTCGGCCGCACCCGGTAATCCAGTGTCCGCGCGCCAAGGCCGATCTCGCCCGAACCGGAGGCAGTCAGATGCGGGCCGACCAGTTTCAGGTCGCTGTTCGACAAGACACCGCCGTCAATCGAGAACGTCCCGGCGATTGCGTCGAAAAGGGTCTTCTGCCCGTCGCCGACTTGGGTAGGGTCCAACGTCGCCAGCATACCCGCGATATCAAGGCCGCTGAGTTCGCCCTGTCCCAGTTCCAGCGTGCCTTGCCCTTTGAGACTGGCCATGATCGCCGCGATGGAATTGCCGACGCCCAGAAACTCAACCTCAAGGTTCCCGGTCGAGATCAGGCGGTCCCAGCCCGCCAGATCGGTAAGCAGCGGCTGGGTTTCCAGCCCGGCCAGGGTCAATCGCCCGCCGACCGACAGGCCACCGCGCCCGTTCACCACGAAATCGCCCAGGACCTGACCACCATACGCGGCCATTTGCCGGATCTCGATCACCGCGCGGGCACGCTCGATCGTGATCAAGGCCTTGGTCTCGCCCAGCCGGATCACGCCAAGGTCAAGCGACGGGGTCGACAGGGCCACTTCGGCGTCCATCCCCTGCAGGGCTGAAACGTCGATGTCGCCCTCGGGCCAGCCGTCTGCCTTCATGCCGCCAGATGTGCCACCACCCGCCTCTCCGCCCTCACCTGTGCCGATGACCAAGGGCCCCGCCACCAGTTGCGCTTTGAGCATCGGCCGTGCCTCGCCCGGGGCAAGGTCGATGTCGCCGGTGATCTGATTGCCATCAGCGACAATTTCCGCACCGCGCAGGAACATGGCACCCGAGCCGTCCAAAGTCAGCTTGCCCGACACCGACAGCCGTTCCTGACCAAGACCGAGGCCGGGCTGCGCCAGATCGGTGCCGATCAAACCGCCCAGCGCGGCCAGGTCCGACAGATCGGCAACCAGCGCGCCATCGGCGACCAGGGGTGACACACCGCCGCGCCCGTTGAAGCCGATCGTCGACCGACCCGCCGCAAGACTGACGGTCAATGGCACGACGCGGCCCGCCGCAAAGGCCGAAAAGACATCCCCCGACAGGTCCAACGCCACGCCCTGCCCGCCGGAAGACCCGGAGGCCGTCAGGGTGAACGGGCCGGAATAGTCAGGAATGGACAAGGTCGCATCGACACCGTCCAGCGCGATCACCTTGTCGGCCTGTTTGTCGACAAACCGGATGCTGCCGTCGGTGATCGTGCCTGCGTCCATCGTGAAGGCCGTCGCGGCGGCAGGCACCGCGCCCGCCTCTCCGGCCTCACTCGCGCCGAAGACCCAGTTTTGCCGGCCATCCGCGGCACGCTCCAGATTGAACTCCGGCTGGTCGGCATTGACCCCGACCACCTTGACCTCGCCACCAAACAGCGCGCCGAAATTGATGTCGACCGACAGGCTTTGGGCGCTGAAAAGCGGTTCTTCCCCCGTCGCCCATTCGGCATTGGCGATGCTGACCGGGCCGGTGCTGATCCCCAGACTTGGCCACATGCGGGGCGAAACCTCACCCGTCAGGGTCATCTTGCGACCGGTCATCGTCTCGAACTGCGCGGACAGGACAGCGGCCACCCGTTCGGACGGCACCATCGCCAAAAGCCCGAATGCCAGCAGGACCAATACCGCCAGCGCGACCCCGATACGGATGACCCAGCGCATTCAAACCTCCAGCAAATCACGGTGTTGAGGCGAATCTAGGCCCCGCCGCACAGGCTCGCAAGTCAGGCAATGCCCCACGGCATCAAATGGCCGACAGCGCCGGGACTTTCCACACCCGCCAAGGCGCTGTATAGGCGGCCCATGTCGCAAAATCCGCCGCTCCTCCGCCCCGATCTTGCCCGCGCTTTGGTGCCCGACACCCGGCGTAGCGGTCAGCCCACCATTGGCATGGTCAGCCTTGGCTGCCCCAAGGCTCTGGTTGACAGCGAACGCATCCTGACCCGCCTGCGGGCCGAGGGGTATGCGATCTCGCCCGACTACAAAGGGGCCGATGCGGTGATCGTCAACACCTGTGGCTTTCTTGACAGCGCCAAGGCCGAAAGCCTTGAGGCGATCGGTGAGGCGCTGGCCGAAAACGGCCGGGTGATCGTCACCGGCTGTCTTGGGGCCGAGCCCGAGTATATCACCGGCGCGCACCCAAAGGTTCTGGCCGTGACCGGCCCGCATCAGTACGAGGCGGTTCTGGACGCCGTCCACGTCGCGGTGCCGCCGTCGCCCGATCCGTTCATCGATCTTCTGCCCGCAAGCAGCGTCAGCCTGACCCCGCGCCATTACAGCTATCTGAAGATTTCCGAAGGCTGCAACCACAAGTGCAAATTCTGCATCATCCCCGACATGCGCGGCCGTCTGGTCAGCCGCCCCGCCAATGCCGTCCTGCGTGAGGCTGAAAAGCTGATCGAGGCGGGGGTCAAGGAACTCCTCGTGATCTCTCAGGACACGTCAGCCTACGGCGTGGACTGCAAGCATGACCTGTCGCCTTGGAAGGGCGGCGAGGTGCGCGCCCATATCACCGACCTTGCGCGCGAGATGGGCAAGCTTGGCGCTTGGGTGCGGCTGCACTACGTCTATCCGTATCCGCATGTGCGCGACCTGATCCCGCTGATGGCAGATGGCTTGGTGCTGCCCTATCTGGATATTCCGTTCCAGCATGCGCACCCCGATGTCCTGAAACGCATGGCCCGCCCCGCTGCGGCGGCGCGGACCCTGGACGAAATCTCCGCCTGGCGCGCAGTCTGCCCGGACCTGACTTTGCGGTCGACCTTCATCGTCGGCTATCCCGGCGAGACCGAGGCCGAGTTCCAGACCCTGCTGGACTGGCTGGACGAGGCGCAGCTGGACCGCGTCGGTTGCTTTCAATACGAAAACGTCGCAGGCGCGCGGTCGAATGATCTGCCCGATCATGTGGCGGCCGAGATCAAGCAGGACCGCTTTGATCGCTTTATGGAAAAGGCTCAGGCGATTTCCGAGGCGAAACTGGCTGCCAAGGTTGGAAAAGTGCTGGAAGTGATCGTCGACGAGGTTGATGAGGACGGCGCCACCTGCCGCACCAAGGCCGACGCGCCCGAAATCGACGGCAACCTGTTCATCGACGAAGGGTTTGAGGGGCTGGCCCCCGGCGACATCGTCAAGGTGACGGTGGACGAGGCTGGTGAGTATGACCTCTGGGGGACACTGGCCTGAAGCCTGCGACGCCAGGCCCTCTGGTTTCCGCAAGCCTTGCTGATATGCTTCAGGGATGACCGACGAAGTCCGCGTCCTTTACAATCACACCTGCCCGGTCTGCCGGTTCGAGATTGACGGCTATCGCCGCCGCGCCGTGCGTGACGGATTGCCGGTCCGCTTTGATAAACTGGATCTGGCCGCGGACTGGGGACTGACACCGGACGAAGCGGCCAGGCGGTTGCATGTCTGGCAAGACGGCCGCGTCCTGTCCGGAATGGACGCGTTTCGGGCGCTGTGGTCGGCGATGCCACGCTGGCGCTGGCTTGCCCGGATCACCGACTGGCCGGTGGTGCGGCCACTGGCAAATGGAATTTATGACCGAATCGCCGCTCCGTTGCTGTATCGGGCGCATGTGCGGCGGGTGGCAAGGCTTTAGTCTTTCCTGCGAATTCAGGCTCACCCCACCTCGGGCGAGATGTGATCGACCCCCGCCCCGGATCAGGCCCGGGGCGGGGGGAAATCTCAGGCCCGGCGTATCAGGTTCACCAGCCAGAGAACCGCCCCCAAAAGGATCGCGCCCTCAAGCACCGGGAAGACCGGGCCGATGGTGGCCTCGGCGACCTTGCCGGACATCATCAGGAACAGCCCGACTAATAGGCCCAGGGCACCAACCTGATGCAGCCAGAAGTGCAGCTTCGGCAGCAGTCCCTCGGCAAGGG
The DNA here is from genome assembly GCA_903917595.1 of uncultured Rhodobacterales bacterium. GTDB lineage: Bacteria > Pseudomonadota > Alphaproteobacteria > Rhodobacterales > Rhodobacteraceae > Tabrizicola > Tabrizicola rara. Next base: position 310 of record CAIXBE010000603.1, on the reverse strand, counting down.
CAGGCATCACCCGGTAAGCGATGCCGAAGATCGTCATCAGGGTAAAGCCCAGAAGGTTGATGTGGGCATGGACTGGCGCCAGAGTATGATCGCCGCTGCCACCCATGTAGGCGCCAAAAAGAATTCCGACCACGAGATACAGGGCACCAGCTACAAGAAAATTGCGTGATATCGACATGTTTATCCATCGGTTTGGTCCGAGCACCAATGGCCCGATTTGCGCAATATACCGCGAGCGGCTCAAGAATCCACCGGATTTATTGGCTAGGCTATTCCGGACAAAAGCACAGCAAAGTTCGGTCACCGGTTT